>NZ_JAXCWB010000005.1:231595-282372 GCF_034045305.1 Frigoribacterium sp. CFBP9029 | reverse complement strand
AGGTGGCGGACTTCATCAGCGGCCCGATCATCGGCACGCTCATCGCCATGGTGTTCCGCTACTGGGCCATGAACAAGTGGGTGTTCCCGAAGGGCGCCGAGCTGGCGGACGTGATCTCCCCCACGTCGCCTACGGCGGTCGTGTCGACGGCAGGTCGACGATGACCGCCGCCGACGGAACCGGGGCCGCTCCCGCCGTCCTGGTCATCATCCCGACGTACGACGAGGCCGAGAACATCGGTCGCGCGGTCGCGAAGCTGCGCGAGGCGGTGCCCGCTGCGCACATCCTGATCGCCGACGATGCCAGCCCCGACGGGACGGGCGACATCGCCGACGGCATCGCCGCGTCCGACGGCAACGTGCACGTCCTCCACCGTCGGTCGAAGGACGGCCTCGGGGCCGCCTACATCGAGGCGTTCGGTTGGGGCATGGCCCGCGGGTACGACGTCCTCGTCGAGTTCGACGCCGACGGAAGCCACCCCGCCGAGACCCTGCCGGAGATGCTCGACGCGCTGCGACGGCTGCCGGCCCCCGGGCTCGTCATCGGCTCACGATGGATCAAGGGCGGGTCGGTCGTCAACTGGCCGCTGCGTCGCGAGCTCCTGAGCCGCGGCGGCAACCTCTACTCGCGCATCGCGCTCGGAATCCGGGTCCACGACGCCACGGCGGGATTCCGGGCGTACAGCACTCCCGTGCTGGCCGGCATGCGGCTCGAAGAGGTCGAGTCACGGGGCTACTTCTTCCAGGTGGACATGACCCTCCGCACCATCGACGCCGGTCACCCCATCGCCGAGGTGCCCATCGTCTTCCGTGAACGCGAGGCGGGTGTCTCGAAGATGAACGGCGACATCGTGACCGAGGCCATGGCCAAGGTGACACGCTGGGGCGCAGCCCGATGGTGGCGTCGCCTCACCCGCCGCCCTCTGCGCCGCTGAGAGCCGCTCAGAGCCGCTGAGAGCCGCTCAGGCGCTCAGTCGACCGCCGCTCTCGGCGAGGTAGCACGCGCCGCAGAGCGACTCGTAGGTGACCTCGTGGCCGTCGATGGCCACCTGGTCGCCGTCGAAGACGAAGCGCCCGTCGATCGTCCGGGCGTTGAAGACCGCCTTGCGACCGCACCGGCAGATGGTCTTCAGCTCTTCGAGCGAGTGCGCCACCTCGAGCAGACGACGACTGCCCGGGAACGCCGTCGTGCGGAAGTCCGTCCGGATGCCGTAGGCCAGCACCGGCACGCCCTCGAGGATGGCGATGCGGAGCAGGTCGTCGACCTGAGCCGGCTCCAGGAACTGGACCTCGTCGACCAGCAGACAGGCGATGTCGCTGCCGGTCGCCTCGCGGACCCGCGCCCGCTCGGCGCAGAAGACGTCGAGGACGTCGTCGCCGGGCGCGAACGCGACGTCCGCCGTGCGGCTGACCCCGAGTCGCGAGACGATCTGATCGTCGCCCTTGGTGTCGACGCGCGGTTTGGCGAGCACGACCCGCTGCCCGCGCTCTTCGTAGTTGTACGCGGCCTGCAGCAGGGCGGTGCTCTTGCCGCTGTTCATCGCCCCGTAGCGGAAGTAGAGCTTCGCCACTACTGCAGGTAGCCGTCTTCGGCGGCGCGGCGGATCAGCTCGGACTTCTTGCTCGCCGGTCGGTTCGCCTTCGCGTACTTCTCGCGGACGCGGCGCAGATAGGTCTTCGCCGTCTCGTACTGGACGTTCATCTGCTGCGCGACCTCGTTCGTGCTGAACCCCGACACGTAGAGGCGGAACGCCTCGGACTCGCCGGCGCTGAGCTTCGGTCGACTCTGGTTCGTGGCCCCGACGGGCAGCGGCCGCCAGTCGCGCTGCGGCGAGGCGTCGCGGGCGACGCCCATGACCTGCCGAGCGGCGTCCATCACCTCGCGCATCGGCAACGACTTCGAGAGGAACGCCGAGGCCCCTGCCTCGAGCGCGCGCTCACGCGACTCGCGGGTGTCGAGACTCGACAGCACGATGACCTTCGCACCCGCGGCACGGCAGGTGCGCACCCGGGCCTCGATCGACACGGGCTCTTTCAGCTGGAAGTCGAGGAAGACGAGATCGGTGGGGAAGTTGTCGCTGTGGACCAGCTGCAGCCAGGTGTGCGCCGTCAGCACGAGGTCGAAGTCGAATGCGTTGACGTTGATCCAGCTCGAGAGGCTGTCGAGCAGCACCTCGTGGTCGTCGAGGATCGCGAGGCGGACCCGCCGCGTCGACGGGTCGCCGCCCGCGGGGCCGACGGTGTTCCACGACGGGGCCGCCGCGGGTCGCGAGTAGCCGGGGCGGTGCGACGAGCGGTCGCTCGACTCAGTGCTGGTCATAAGAAAACCTTAGTGTCAGGAGGGGAGGGCTCAGATCGACCACGAGGTCGTCGTAGACGACGCGGACGACGGCGAAGTAGGGGGCGAGCCGGTTGCGGACGGCGAGGTCGGGCGCCCGGGTGGCGACGGTCAGACGGATGTCGACCCGCGCCTCCTCGGCTCGCACCGCGATGCGCACGTCGGACGCGTCGACGACACCGGTGTCGGCGAACGCCACGAGGAGGGCGCGGAGGGCGGTCCGGTGGTCGTCGGCCATCTCGCCGGCCAGGTGCTCGGGGTCGTCGACGACTCCCCCCACCGCGACCGCCGGTGCCGTGAGGAGCTGCTCGAGCCAGCTTCGGTCCGCTTCGGCCACCATCGTCCCGCGCAGCGTCTCGGCGATGGCGCGAGCGCGCCGGCTGTCGTCAGCGGTCACCTCGCCGGCCTCGATCAACCCCGTGAAGAACGGCACGACGTCGCGGTTGAGGATGGTCACGCGGTCCTGCTGCACCGACCGGGCGATCCCGGCCCGCAGATCGGCGGTGCCGGCCCGACGATACGAGGAGGCGCGCTCGACCCAGTGGTCGACCAGCATCACGAAGGTGGCCGAGAACGTCGCCCCGGCCGACGTGAGCGCGAGCACGGGCGTCACCGCCACGACGACGTAGAGGACCGCCGGGAGACCCGCGGCGAACGAGGGGCTCTCGACGACCACCACGATGCCGATCACCGACGCCAGGATCAGGCCCGCGATCCCGATCTCGCGTCCGGGCCGGTACGGCGCCAGGCCGAGGATCAGCACGCCGACCGAGACGGACGTCCAGTCGTCTCGGACCATCTCGTTGTGGCCCGCCGTCGAGACGACCGAGAGCACGACCACCGCCGCGAGCAGCACGACCATCACCACGACGTGAGGTCTCCGGAACGGCGCACGCGCGGGCCGGGACCCGTGCACCAGCACCGTCGCGGCCGCCGCCAGAGCGCCGAGCGCGGCGATGGCTGCGGGCCACGAGGCGACGTCGGCACGGACGACGACCGTCACCACGACGGCGTAGAGGACGGCGGCCAGCCCCGCGATGACGGTCAGGGGGCCGGCGCTGAGCGCACCGAGCGGGTCGACCTGCTGCGGCGTCCGCTCGCGGCGGCTCACGCCGCCCCTCCGGCGATGGTCCGCCCGGCGCCGGGAGCGCCGTCGACCGGGCCGCCATCGGCAGTGCCGCCATCGACATGACCGCGCGCGTCGGTTCCCGACACGGCACCGGTGTCGGCGGACGTGCCTGTCGGCACCCGGATGACGACGCTCGTGCCGCTGCCCACGGACGACCAGATCTGCACCTCGCCGCCGACCCGCTCCATCCGCGCCTGCACGGAGTTCTTGAGCCCGAGACGGTCGGCGCCGGTGCCCTCGACGTCGAAGCCGACCCCGTCGTCGATCACCATGACAGAGACGTCGTCCGCGTCGCCGTAGACCACGACCTCGGCCCGGGTCGTCCCGCTGTGCTTCTCGACGTTCGCCAGGCACTGCGCGACGGCGAGCCCGAGGGCCTGCGCCTGATCGGCGCTCAGCCGGGCCACGGCGGTCACGTCGCCGGTCACGCCGATCTCGAGCCCGGCCTCGCGGGCGGACTCGACGGCGAGGGCGAGCTCGCTCCGGTGCCAGTCCCGGGGCATGCCGTCGGACGCCCGACCGGCAAGCCACTCCTGCCCGACGAGCGTCTCGATGTCGGCGGACATCGATTTAGCGATCCGCGGAGCGAGCGGCCCGGGAGGGGCGGAGGCGACGGCCGCGAGATGACTCAGGACGGTGTCGTGCAGCAGGGCGGCGGCCTGCTGCTCGATGTCGTGGCGGATGCCCTGCAGCTGCTGGTCGAGAGCGGCCCGGTGCAGACTGGGCTGCGCGCGCCGGGCACGGTCTCGGGCGATCACACCCCAGCCGACGGTGACGACGACCAGCAGATAGGTCAGGGCCGTCGCGACGTCGAACTGCGAGGTCTCACCCGTCTGCCACGTGGCGGCCAGGGTCGCCACCTCGCCGAGGACGACCGCGATCGTGGCCCAGACGAGACCGAGCCGCGGCTGGCGGCCGCTGCCCGCCACCAGGATGAGGGCGATCTTGGGCAGCGAGAGCGAGAAGGCGTCGGACGTCCGCACGGCCGGTATCTGGGCCAGGATCGTGACGGCGTACCAGTACGTCGCCGCCGAGCCGATGGCGAGGAAGGCGGCCATGGCCGACGCCGTGCGTCGACGCTGGAGGACGACGCTCATCGCGACGAGGGTGCAGATCGCGACCAGGGCGGGCCAGAGGATGTACCCGGGGCCGGTCGCCTGACTGATGACGAGCACGAGCGACGCGCTGGCGAGCACCACGCAGGCCATGACGTAGCAGGCTCGGGCGACTGCGCGACCGGTGCTCTGCGGAGCCAGGTGAGCCGGGAGGCCGAGCAGCATGCGGCCTCCTTCTCGTCGACGGGCTGACTGAAGAAGTATGCCTGAACATGGACTTCTTCTGTACCCCGTTATCGAGGGGTGTCCCCGGGTATCGCCCGGAACACGCCTGTTTTGTGCCCCGACCGGGCACGGATGTCAGAACAGCCGAGGATGCGCGGTGCGAGCTCCGCCCGGCAGCTCGGCCGCGAGAAGGGCGCGCGACCCCGCGATCGCCTCCGCCCGGTCGCCCAGGGCGTCGTGCACGCGGGAGCGCGTCGACCCGGTCGACGGGTCGGTGCGCCCGCGTTCGAGGCCGTACTCGGCCAGCAGGGGCCGCAGCCGTGCGGCCAGCCACTTGCGGTACCCCGTCGGCGCATAGGTGCCCCGCGAGTATAGGTCGGTGTAGCGGTCGAGCACCTCGGGATGCTCGCGGCCGAGCCAGGCGAAGAACCACTCTTTGACACCGGGCTTCAGGTGGAGGGCGCTGTACATGACGCTGGTGGCCCCCGAGTCGCGGACCGCCGACAGAGCTGCGCGCAGATGGTCGACGCCGTCGGTCAGATGCGGCAGCACGGGCATCATGAAGACCGACACGTCGAGGCCGAGGTCGCGTGCCGCGCGGACGGTGGCGAGCCGCGCGGCCGTCGTGGGGGTGCCGGGTTCGAGGGACTGCTGGAGCTCGTCGTCGTAGATCGCGATGGACATCGAGATGTCGACGGGCACCTGCTGCGCCGCCTCGGCCAGCAACGGGAGGTCGCGACGCAGGAGCGTGCCCTTCGTCAGGATGCTGAACGGCGTGCCCGACTCGGCCAGGGCCGCGATGATGCCGGGCATCAGGCGGTACCGACCCTCGGCCCGTTGGTACGGATCGGTGTTCGTGCCCAGGGCGACGGGGGCGTGCTGCCACGACGGCCGCCTGAGCTCTCTGGACAGCACCTCGGCGACGTTGACCTTCACCACGATCTGGCGGTCGAAGTCGTCGCCGCCGTCGAGATCGAGGTACTCGTGCGTCGGTCGGGCGAAGCAGTAGACGCAGGCGTGACTGCACCCGCGGTAGGGGTTGATCGTCCAGCCGAAGGGCAGAGTCGAATCGCCGCCCGGCACCCGGTTCAGCGCGCTCTTCGCCAGGATCTCGTGGAACGTGATGCCGTCGAACTCGGGCGTCGTGACCGAACGGACGACCGACGACAGTCGCACGAGCGGCGGCGACGCGTCGTCTCTCTCGACGTCGACACCCTGACCGCTCCACCGCATGCGCTCAGTCGAACACATGTTCGAACAGGAGTCAAGCCGACCCCGCCGACCCGATCAGGCGTGGATGTTCAACGCCTCGGCGGTGGCCCCCAGGGTCGCCGCCGCCTTCGCCTCGTCGGTCGCGAGCGGCGTGCCGTAGGTGGGCACCATGCGATGTAGGGTCGGCTGCCACGCCGACATCCGCGACGGGAAGCAGCGTTCGAGGACGTCGAGCATGATGGGCACGGCCGTCGAGGCCCCGGGCGAGGCGCCGAGCAGCCCCGCGATCGAGCCGTCGGCCGCCGAGACGACCTCGGTGCCGAACTGGAGCACCCCGCCCTTCTTCGCATCCTTCTTGATGACCTGGACGCGCTGACCGGCGGTGATGCGGTACCAGTCCTTCGGGTCGGCATCGGGCACGAACTCGCGGAGCGCCTCGAACTTCGTGCTCTTGCTCGCGGCCAGCTGACCGACCAGGTACTTCACCAGCGAGAGGTTCGCGAGCCCGGCACGGATCATCGGGTAGAGATTGTGCGGCCGGATCGAGGCGAAGAGATCGAACCACGACCCGCTCTTCAGGAACTTGGGGCTGAACCCGGCGTACGGGCCGAACATGAGGCTGGCCTGCCCGTCGACGACCCGGGTGTCGAGGTGCGGGACGGACATCGGCGGCGAGCCCACGGCGGCCTTGCCGTAGACCTTCGCCTGATGCCTGGCCACGATCGCCGGGTCGTCCGTGCGCAGGAACTCCCCGCTGACCGGGAACCCGCCGAACCCCTCGATCTCGCGGATGCCCGACTTCTGCAGGAGGTTGAGGGCTCCCCCGCCGGCTCCGACGAAGACGAACGCCGCCTCGATCTCGAACGCGGCACCCGACTTCGGGCGGACCGAGATCGTCCACCCGCCGCCGGCGCGGCGCTTCAGACCGGTCACCCGGTGCCCCAGGCGGAGCCGGGCACCGGAGGACTGCAGGTCGGAGACGAGGAGGCGCGTGAGGCTCCCGAAGTCGACGTCCGTCCCCGCGGCGATCCGGGTCGCCGCGATCGGCTGGCCGAGTGGCCGCCCGGAGGCGAGCAGCGGCGCCCATTCGGCGATGCGCTCGCGATCGGTGCTGAACTCGAGCCCCTGGAACAGCGGGTGGTCGCGGAGAGCCTCGAAGCGCTTGCGGAGGTACTCGACGTTCTTATCGCCCCAGACGAAGCTCATGTGCGGACTCGAGTTGATGAACGCCTCGGGCTCGGGCAGGGCGCCCTCGGCGACGAGGAACGACCAGAACTGCCGCGAGACCTGGAACTGCTCGTTGACCTTGACGGCGCTGCTGGTCTCGATGGACCCGTCGGCCCGCTCGGGCGTGTAGTTCAGCTCGCACAGGGCGGAGTGCCCGGTGCCCGCGTTGTTCCAGGGGTTGCTCGATTCGAGGGCGACGTCGTCGAGTGCCTCGATGATCTGGATGGACCAGTCGGGCTCGAGCTGCTTGATCATGGCGCCGAGGGTGGCGCTCATGACGCCACCACCGATGAGGGCTACGTCGACGGGCTTCTTCGCATCGTTCACGAGCGCCAGTCTAGGCCCCGGGCCTCGCGGGCCCGCCGGGCGCCCGGGCGGGGTGTCTCGATGTCGAGACAGCGACCCGCCCGGTCAGACTCCGACGGAGGTGGTGCGCTCGGCCGCGACGATCTCGGCGATCTGAACCGCGTTGAGCGCCGCGCCCTTCCGGAGGTTGTCGTTGCTGATGAAGAGCGCCAGCCCGCGGTCGCCGGGCACGCCCTCGTCCTGACGGATCCGCCCGACGTAGCTCGGGTCGGTGCCGGCCGCCTCGAGCGGCGTCGGGACGTCGGTCAGCACGACCCCGGGCGCGTCGGCGAGCAGCTCCTTGGCGCGGGCGGCGGTCAGCGCGGACGAGAACTCGGCGTTGATCGACAGCGAGTGCCCGGTCAGGACGGGCACGCGCACGCAGGTGCCGCTGACTCGCAGATCGGGTCGCTCGAGGATCTTGCGGCTCTCGTTGCGCAGCTTCTTCTCCTCGTCGGTCTCGTCGAGACCGTCGTCGACGATGCTGCCCGCGAGGGGGATCACGTCGAAGGCGATCGGTCGGACGTACACCTCGGGGGCGGGCATCGTCACGGCCGAGCCGTCGTGCACGAGCCCCGCGGCGTCCTGCTCGAGAGCGGCCCGCGCCTGACCGAGGAGCTCGTCGGCGCCCTTGAGCCCACTGCCCGAGACCGCCTGGTAGGTGCTGACGATCAGTCGCTCGAGACCGGCCTCGGTGTCGAGCACCTTGAGCACGGGCATGGCGGCCATGGTGGTGCAGTTCGGGTTCGCGACGATGCCCTTGACGGCCTGGCCGATCGCGTGCGGGTTGACCTCGCTGACGACGAGCGGCACCTCGGGGTCCATCCGCCAGGCGCTCGAGTTGTCGATGACCAGGGCGCCGGCCGCGGCGAAACGCGGTGCGTGCGCCCGCGAGCCGGTGGCGCCGGCCGAGAAGAGGGCGATGTCGAGACCGGTCGGGTCGGCGGTCTCGATGTCCTCGACGACGATGTCGGCACCGCGGAACGGCAGTGTGGTGCCGGCGGAGCGCGCCGTCGCGAAGAACCGGATCTCGGCGAGCGGGAAGTCGCGCTCGTCGAGCAGTCGTCGCATGACCTTGCCGACCTGACCGGTCGCGCCGACCACGCCGACGCGCAGACCTTCAGCCATCGTCTTCTCCTGGGGTGTCTCGGTGGTGCGGTGGGTGTTCACGGGGCAGGAGGCGCGGTGCGGGCCGCGCCGCGCCTCCTCGGTGTTCTGCTGGTCGCGTCAGCGGCCGGTGCCGGCGTGGACCACGGCCTCGACGTCGCCGTCGAGTCCGAACGCCGTGTGCACGACGCGGAGGGCGTCGTTGAGGGTGTCGGCCCGGGTGACCACCGAGATGCGGATCTCGCTGGTCGAGATCATCTCGATGTTGATGCCCGCCTCGAACAGCGCGGTGAACAGCTGCGCCGAGACACCGGCGTTGGTGCGCATGCCGGCGCCGACGAGGGCGAGCTTGCCGATCTGATCGTCGTACTGCAGCGACTCGAAACCGCTCTCGGCGCGCTCGGACTCGAGCGCCTGGAGCACGACGGCGCCCTCGGACTTCGGGAGCGTGAAGGAGATGTCGGTGCGACTCGTCGAGGCGGCCGAGATGTTCTGCACGATCATGTCGATGTTCGCACCGGTCTTGGCGACGGTGCGGAAGATCTGCGCCGCCTTGCCGGGCACGTCGGGGACTCCGACGACGGTGATCTTGCCCTCGCTGAGGTCACCGGCGACACCGCTGATGATGGGCTCTTCCACGTTCTCTCCCTCTTTCGGGTTGACGACCAGGGTTCCCTCGTTGTTGTTGAACGACGAGCGGACGTGCAGGGTGACGCCATGACGCCTGGCGTACTCGACGGCACGGATGTAGAGCACCTTCGACCCCGCCGCGGCGAGTTCGAGCATCTCCTCGCTCGTGACCCGGTCGAGCTTGCGCGCCTTGGGGACGACACGGGGGTCGGCCGTGAAGATGCCGTCGACGTCGGTGTAGATCTCGCAGACGTCGGCGTCGAGGGCGGCGGCCAGCGCCACCGCGGTGGTGTCGGACCCGCCGCGGCCGAGGGTGGTGATGTCGCCCGTGCTGCGGTTGAAGCCCTGGAACCCGGCCACGATGGCGATGTAGCCGGCGTCGAGGGCGTCGCGGATCCGCTTCGGGGTCACGTCGACGATGCGGGCCTTGCCGTGCTGGGCGTCGGTGATCATGCCGGCCTGGCTGCCCGTGTACGAGCGCGCCTCGACGCCGAGGCTGCGGATCGCCATGGCGAGCAGCGCCATGCTGATGCGCTCGCCCGCGGTGAGCAGCATGTCGAGTTCGCGCCCCCCGGGGATCGGGCTGACCTCGTTGGCCAGGTCGAGCAGCTCGTCGGTCGTGTCGCCCATCGCGCTGACCGCCACGACGACGTCGTTACCGGCCTTGCGGGTCTCGACGATGCGTTTCGCGACGCGCTTGATGCTCTCGGCGTCGGCGACGGACGACCCGCCGAATTTCTGCACGATCAAGCTCACGGTGACTCCAGAAGAGGGAACGGCGCGTCGCATCGACGTCGCGCCTGCGTCCGCCGATTCTATTCGGTGCCGCGGGCGTGTGACGCACGGTCGACCCGGGGTCGGAACGGACCGGGCGGGCCGACCTCCGCTCCCCTACGGTTGACGCATGCCCGACGCCTCAGCAGAAGCCCGCCAGACCACCAGCAGGGTGCAGAACAGCCGCCCCCTGAAGACCCTCGCGCGGGTCGGCTTCGGCATGAATGGCGTGCTGCACATCCTCATCGGGGTGATCGCCCTGCGGATCGCCTTCGGGGGCGGTGGCGAGGCCGACCAGGGAGGCGCGCTCGGGGAGCTCGCATCGCGCCCGGCGGGCATGGCCCTGCTCTGGGTGATCGTCGTCGGGCTGTGGGCTCTGGGTCTCTTCCAGGTCCTGGAGGCCGCTCTCGTCCGGGGGACGGACAAGGAGGACTGGGCCGCTCGGGTCAAGGAGGGCGGCAAGGGCGTCGCCTACCTCGCGGTCGGCTTCACGGCGTTCACGTTCGCCCGGGGCGGATCGAGCGACAGCTCGGATCAGACGGAGTCGCTGAGCGCCCGACTGCTGGCGACTCCGGGCGGTGTCGTGCTGCTCGTCGTGGTGGCCCTGATCGTGGTCGGCATCGGCGGGTACATGGTCGTGAAGGGGATCCGGCAGAAGTTCCGGGAGGACCTCGTCGTGCCGTCGGGCCCATCGGGTCGGGTCACGATCGCCCTCGGCATCGTGGGCTACGTCGCCAAGGGGATCGCGCTCGTCGTCGTCGGCGTCCTCTTCGGGGTGGCTGCCGTGCAGGCGGATCCCGACGAGGCGTCGGGTCTCGACGGTGCCCTGAAGGCCCTCGCCGAGCTGCCGTTCGGGACGATCGTGCTGACCGCCGTGGCGTTCGGACTCATCGCCTTCGGTCTGTACAGCTTCGTGCGGGCGCGTCGCGCACGACTCTGATCGGGCCTCACTCGGTGACGAGCCGGCGCCCTTCGAAGGCCCGGCCGAGGGTGACCTCGTCGGCGTACTCGAGGTCGCCGCCCACCGGCAGGCCGGAGGCGAGTCGGGTCACCCGGAGACCGAACGGCGAGAGCATTCGCGACAGGTACGTGGCGGTGGCCTCTCCTTCGAGGTTCGGGTCGGTGGCGATGATGACCTCCTGGACGGTGTCGTCGGCGAGACGCTGGACGAGCTGCCGGATGCGCAGATCGTCCGGTCCGATGCCGTCGATGGGGCTGATGGCCCCACCGAGCACGTGGTACAGCCCACGGAACTCGCGCGTCCTCTCGATCGCCTGGACGTCTTTGGCCTCTTCGACCACGCAGATGGTGGCCGGCGAGCGTCGGGGGTCGCGGCAGATGCCGCAGGTCTCCTGTTCGGTGACGTTGCCGCAGATCTCGCAGAAGCGCACCTTGGTCTTGACGTCGACGAGCAGCTCGGAGAGCCGGGTGGTGTCGAAGTTCTCGCTCTGGAGGATGTGGAAGGCGATGCGCTGCGCCGACTTCGGACCGATGCCCGGCAGTCTGCCGAACTCGTCGATGAGCTCTTGGACGATGCCCTCGTACACGACTACTCGCTTCTCTGAGGCGTGACGCGGGGAGCGATCGTCTCTTCTTCGATGAACTGGGCGTTGAGGATCTCACGGACGACGGCCTCGCCGTACCTCGAGTTGGCGGGGATGCCCCGTCGGGGGTCGCCGGCGGCCGCCCGGCGCTCGGGCGCGGAGGCGCCGGACCGTGACGGTTCGCTCGGTGCGCCCGCACCGGACGTCGAGACCCTGCTCGATGCCGACGACGACGTCGGACCATCCGACGGACGACCGGTCGCGGGTGGTGCCGCGACGGGTGCCGGATCGGCGTCGATCCGCGGGGCTCCGCCGTCGGGTTCTTCGGTGATGTGCTCGGGCTCGTCGGGTTCGGGCGGCGCCGTCTGCGGGATCGCCGCGACGTCCCACCCGGTGACGGGCGAGGCGGCCTGACGGGCTGCCGGTCGTGCGGCCGCGGGCGCCGGCGCTGCGGGCGCTCGGCTCGGCGCCGGGGGCTCGGTGACCGCGGGTTCGTCTGCAGGGGGCTCGGCGGCGGACGGCTCGGCGGCCGAGGGCGCCGGTGCGTCGGCCTGCGACACGGGGTTCGACGTCGCCGGGGTCTCCGTCGGCGCCGGGGCCGGGCGTGACGGCGCACCCTCGACCCGCGCGATGTACTTGACGGTCACGCCGAGGACGCTCTGGATGGCGCGTCGGAGGTGCTCGCTGACGCCTTCGCCCGCGCCCTGCGGCTTCTTGAAGTTCTCGACGTCACTGGCGCTCGGGAAGGTCAGGGTGAGGACGTCGTCGGCGTAGGCCTGCACCGTCGCGGTGACGACGACCATCCACGCGGTGCGCTTGGCCTTCTCGACGACCTCGACGATCTCGGGCCAGCTGTCGCGCATCTGCTGCAGTGTGACCGGGGCCGTCGACGATGCGCGCTCGGCCGGGTCGGCGGGGACGCCGTCGACCACGGGCGGCGTCTGTGCCCACGCCGCCGAGTGGGCCGCCGTCGGCGCGGCCGGAGCCGACGGCGTCGACTGTTCTGCCTGCCTGGGCTGTGCCGCCTGCGCCGGCTGTGTGTCTGGGTTCGGGTCCGGGGTCTTGGCACCCCAGGCGGCCGAAGCCGTGGCGGCGACGGCACCGGGTGCCGACCCGGCGACCGGGGTCGACTCGACCGCGGGTGCCGGCGTGCGAGCCGCCGCGGGGGGCTGAGTCGCACGGGACTCGGTGCGTGCGGCGGCGGCCGGCGACGAGGTGCGAGCGGTGGGAGGCGCACCCGCGACCGACGCCTCGACGCCCTCGACGCCGACGCGACGCTCGAGGCGCTCGACCCTGGCCAGTGCCCCGCGTTCGGTCTCGTCGGCCTCGGGGACGAGCACCCGGGCGATCATGAGCTCGAGGTGCAGACGCGGCGACGTCGCCCCCGTCATGTCGGTGAGGGCGCGGTTGACGACGTCGGCGGAGCGGGAGAGCTCGGCGGCGCCGAAGGACCGGGCCTGGTGCAGCAGGCGGTCGAGCTCGTCTGCGGTGATGCCACGGAGCACGGCGGAGGCCCCGTCGGCCGTCGCGCCGACGACGATCAGGTCGCGCAGTCTCTCGAGGAGGTCTTCGACGAAGCGACGGGGGTCTTGCCCGGTCTGCACGACCCGGTCGACGGCCGCGAAGGCGGCCGCACCGTCGTGCGCGCCCAGGGCCTCGACGACCTCGTCGAGGAGGGAGGCGTGCGTGTAGCCGAGGAGGGCCACGGCACGTTCGTATTCGATGCCGCTGTCTTCGCTGCCCGCCATGAGCTGGTCGAGCAGCGACAGGGTGTCGCGGACGGAGCCGCCGCCGGCGCGGACCACGAGGGGCAGCACGCCGGGTGCGGCGTCGACCTTCTCGGTCGCGCTGAGCTGCTGCACGTAGTCGAGCATCTGCGCCGGGGGGACGAGACGGAAGGGGTAGTGGTGCGTGCGCGACCTGATCGTGCCGATGACCTTGTCGGGCTCGGTGGTCGCGAAGATGAACTTGACGTGCTCCGGCGGCTCTTCGACCACCTTGAGCAGGGCGTTGAAGCCCTGCGGCGTGACCATGTGGGCCTCGTCGAGGATGAAGATCTTGAAGCGGTCGCGAGCCGGCGCGAAGATGGCGCGGTCTCGGATGTCTCGGGCGTCGTCGACGCCGTTGTGACTGGCCGCGTCGATCTCGATGACGTCGAGCGAGCCGCCGCCGTCTCGGGCCAGCTCGACGCAGGACGGGCAGACGCCGCACGGGGTGTCGGTGGGCCCCTCGGCGCAGTTGAGGCAGCGGGCGAGGATGCGGGCCGACGTGGTCTTGCCGCACCCGCGGGGACCGCTGAAGAGATAGGCGTGGTTGACGCGGTTGGTGCGGAGGGCCGTGCGCAGAGGATCGGTCACCTGCGTCTGCCCGATGAGCTCGGAGAAGTTCTCTGGCCGGTAACGGCGATACAAGGCGGTGACCACGGGACCAGAGTAGCCGGGGCCACCGACAGCGGACTACTCGCGAGAGGGCCTCGCCCGCGACTGCGGACGAGGCCCTCTCTCGATGGGCGGCGACGACGAGGTGGGTGAGTCCCCCGTCGTCACCGACCCCGGCTCTAGCGCATCGTCGTCCCGATCCTGCTGCGGCGACGGGAGGCCAGCAGCATCCCGAGGCCGAGCACGAGGATGCCCGTGCCGGTGGCCGCCCAGGGCAGGGCGTCCAGTCCCGTGTAGGCGAGGGTGCTGCCTCCGGTGCTCGGGCGTCCGCCCGCCCCGACGACGATGCCCGCGCCTCCTTCTGTTCCGACCGCACCCGCTCCGACGGCCGCGTCGACGACCACGAACTGCGTGCTGTCGTTCTCCGGCTCGACCAGCGATGAGTCGCTGCCGGTCAGTTCGACGCGGTGCAGTCCCAGCTCGAAGTCGGCGCCGACGGCGAACCGGAACGTGACCGTCCCGTTATCGTCGGCGACCTGCGAACCGAGGGGGATCGGCGTCGATCGGACGACCGCGCTCACCGTCTCACCGGGGACGAAGTCGGTGCCGTAGACGGTCTGCACGACTCCGGTGCCGCGGACGATGCGCTTGATCTGGACCGTGGAGGAGTGGTCGCCAGGGAGCGCGTCGGGCGTGGTGCCGGTGCCGGCGGTGTCCGTGCCGGCGGTGTCGGTGCCGGCCGTGTCGGTACCGGCGGTGTCGGTGCCGGCCGTGTCGGTACCGGCGGTGTCGGTGCCGGCCGTGTCGGTCGCCGTGCCGACGACGTCGGTGCCCGCGGTGTCCGTGCCGACCACGTCGGTGCCGACCGAGGCCACCACGTCCGTGCCGACCGTGCCGACCACATCCGTTCCGGCGCTGTCGGTCGCGATGGTGCCGACCACGTCCGTGCCGGCGCTGTCCGTCGCGACCGTGCCGACCACGTCCGTGCCGGCGGTGTCCGTCGCGACCGTGCCGACCACGTCGGTGCCGACCGAGGCCACCACGTCCGTGCCGAGCGTGCCGGTCACGTCGGTCGCCAGCACATCCGTGCCGAGCGTGTCGACGGCCGTCCCGAGCACGTCCGTGGCGATGACGTCAGTCCCCAGCACGTCGGTGCCGAGCACGTCCGTCCCCGCCGTGTCCGTGGCGGTGCCGATCACGTCGGTGCCGATCGAGTCGGTCGCCGTTCCGACGATGTCCGATCCGGCCGAGTCCGTCGCGATGGTGCCGACGACGTCCGTACCTGCGCTGTCCGTCGCGATGGTGCCGATGACGTCGGTGCCTGCACTGTCCGTCGCGACCGTGCCCACGACGTCCGTTCCCGCACTGTCCGTCGCGACCGTGCCGATCACGTCCGTCCCGGCGCTGTCCGTCGCGACCGTGCCGACCACGTCGGTGCCGATCGTGGCCACCGCGTCCGTGCCGAGCGTGTCGACCGCCGTACCGAGCACGTCCGTGCCGATGACATCAGTACCCAGCACATCGGTGCCGAGCACGTCCGTCCCCGCCGTGTCCGTGGCGGTGCCGATCACGTCGGTGCCGATCGAGTCGGTCGCCGTTCCGACGATGTCCGACCCGGCCGAGTCCGTCGCGATGGTGCCGACGATGTCCGTGCCGGCGCTGTCCGTCGCGATGGTGCCGATGACGTCGGTGCCCGCACTGTCCGTCGCGACCGTGCCCACGACGTCCGTTCCCGCACTGTCCGTCGCGACCGTGCCGACGACGTCCGTTCCCGCACTGTCCGTCGCGACCGTGCCGACCACATCCGTGCCGGCGGTGTCCGTCGCGACCGTGCCGACCACGTCGGTGCCGACCGAGGCCACCACGTCCGTGCCGAGCGTGCCGGTCACGTCGGTCGCCAGCACATCCGTGCCGAGCGTGTCGACGGCCGTCCCGAGCACGTCCGTGGCGATGACATCAGTCCCCAGCACATCGGTGCCGAGCACGTCCGTCCCCGCCGTGTCCGTGGCGGTGCCGATCACGTCGGTGCCGATCGAGTCGGTCGCCGTTCCGACGATGTCCGACCCGGCCGAGTCCGTCGCGATGGTGCCGACGACGTCCGTACCTGCGCTGTCCGTCGCGACCGTGCCGATGACGTCGGTGCCCGCACTGTCCGTCGCGACCGTGCCGATCACATCCGTCCCGGCGGTGTCCGTCGCGACCGTGCCGATCACGTCGGTGCCGATCGTGGCCACCGAGTCCGTGCCGAGCGTGTCGACCGCCGTACCGAGCACGTCCGTGCCGACCACGTCGGTACCCAGCACATCCGTGCCGATCACGTCGGTGCCGATCGAGTCGGTCGCCGTCCCGACGATGTCCGACCCGGCCGAGTCCGTCGCGATGGTGCCGACGACATCCGTGCCTGCGCTGTCCGTCGCGACCGTGCCGATCACATCCGTCCCCGCGCTGTCCGTCGCGATGGTGCCGATCACGTCGGAACCCGCACTGTCCGTCGCGATGGTGCCGATCACGTCCGTGCCGGCGGTGTCCGTCGCGACCGTGCCGGCCACATCGGTGCCGATCGAGGCCACGACGTCGGTGCCGATCGTGGCCACCGAGTCCGTGCCGAGCGTGTCGACCGCCGTACCGAGCACGTCCGTGCCCGTCACGTCGGTGCCCACGACATCCGTGCCGAGCACGTCGGTGCCCGTCGAATCCGTCGCCGTGCCGGCGATGTCGCTGCCGATCGAGTCGGTCGCCGTGCCGACGATGTCCGACCCGGCCGAATCCGTCGCGACCGTGCCGATGACATCCGTCCCCGCGCTGTCCGTCGCGACCGTGCCGATCACATCCGTTCCCGCGCTGTCCGTCGCGACCGTGCCGATCACGTCCGCACCAGCGGTGTCCGTCGCGATGGTTCCGATCACATCGGTCCCCGCGCTGTCCGTGGCAATCGTCCCGACGGCGTCCGTGCCGGCGCTGTCCGTCGCGACGGTACCGGTCGCATCGGTGCCGAGGACGTCGGTGCCGACGTCGGCGGTCTCGACCTCGATCGTGACCGCTTCGCCTTCGACGAACACCGTCCCGTCGAGCGACTGCTCGGGCGTGATGTCGTACGTCCCGACGCCGACGCCGGTGAAGGTCGTCGTCCACCGTCCGTCCGTGTTCACCGCGGCCTGAGGGGCCCCGGCTCCGAGCGAGACCCGCACGGTCGCGCCGGGCTCCGCGGTCCCGGTGACGGTGACGTCCGTCGTGCTCGTGGACGTGGCCACGACGACGGGTGCCGAGCCGTCGGGGCTCGTGATGACGACCGGTGCGGCGAGCCGCACGTCGATCACGGTGGTGACGGCGGCCGAAGGAGCCCCGGTGCCGACGGTCTGGGTGGCCGAGACGGTCTGGTCCGGTCCGACGGCGACGCCCGGGACGACGACGCTCCACGTTCCCGTGGCGGTGGCCGTCGTCCGAGCGATCGCGGAGCCGATCGTCACGTTCACGACGGCCTCCGGTGCGGACAGACCGCCCACAGTCACCGCGGTCTGCGTGGCCGGGCCGAGGACGACGAACTCGTCACCGGCGTCGGGGGTGTTGATCGTCAGGGCGTCGAGCGCCTGCGCATTGACCGTGGCGCTGGCCAGGTCGACCACCGCGCCGGAGCCCGCACCGTCGGGCAGGATCGCCAGACGCAGTGCACGGACGGTCGAGGCGCCGGTGTCGGTGCCGTCGGGGTCGCGGAAGCCGGGACCGGTCTGCGAGTTCACCGTCACCGAGACGAGGCCGTTCACGACGTCGAGCACGGGGCTGAGGACGTCGCCGACCCCGCTCGTCGCCGCGGAGAGCACATCCCCCACCGCGTCGAGCGCGGTCCCGTCGAGCACAGGCGCGAGCACCGGCCGCGTGATGCCGGGCAGTGCGACCTCGACGGCGTCGGAGACGCCTGTGAGCACGACGCCGTTCAGGAGGGCCCGGAGCGGCACCAGGAGCAGCTCGATCGCGGGAGCCGCGTTCGGCAACGGTGTCAGGGTCGACGTCGCGACCGGCCGGGTCGGGTCCGTCCCGAGCAGGGCGCCGAGCGTCGTGTCGACCCTGATGGTGAGCGTGGCGAGGGGCGCCGTGGTGGCGGTCCCGAACAGAGGAGTCACCGACACGGTCGGAGTCGTCGTGACGACGGCCTGGACCCGAGTGGTGTCGATCGCTCCGGTGATCGCGGTGCTCAGCGAGTCGGGCAGGGTCGTGTCGAAGATGGTCGACAGCGCCGTCTGGAGCTCCGCCTCGACGGCGGCTCCCGTGAGCAGCTCCGTGTTCGCCGGCAGATCGTTCAGCGACTGCAGCTCGGCGACGTCGACCGTGACGTCACCGGTCGACAGGTCGACGGTGACGGGCCCGCTGGTCAACGGCGCCGAGAGGACGGGAGCGGTCGCGGCGGGCAGATCGACGCTCGCCGTGACGGCCGCCTGCGTGTCGGCCAGGGTGAGGGTGCTCCCCAGCACCGACAGCGCACCGCGGACAGGTGCGAGGACACCCGTCTCGATCGTGTCGGGGAGATCTGCGGTCGCGCCGTTCGCCGAGTCGTTCAGGTCGTCGATGGTGGTCGTCAGATCGCCGGTGAGCGCCTCCACCGCCGGGCTGTGCAGGGCGATCGTCGCTCCGTCGACCTGGTACTCGCTGTCGACGGTGTATCCGGTGCTCGTGCGGGTGGCCTCGGCGCGAGACGAGATCGCGCCGATCTCGAGCGCGAGCTCGTCGGCGAGACCGGCGATCTGGGCCTGGGTCAGGAACCCGGTGAGGTCGAGGGA
Source organism: Frigoribacterium sp. CFBP9029 (assembly GCF_034045305.1). Lineage (NCBI taxonomy): Bacteria > Bacillati > Actinomycetota > Actinomycetes > Micrococcales > Microbacteriaceae > Frigoribacterium > Frigoribacterium sp. CFBP9029. The sequence continues at coordinate 263,637 of NZ_JAXCWB010000005.1, read as the reverse complement.
CGCCTGCTGGGCCGGCGTGCCGTCACCGGCCTGCACGAGACCGCCCTCGGTGATGAGCCCCGAGGCCGCCACCGACCCGCTCGGTGTCGCCGAGCCGTACTGCGACACGGCGCCCAGGTCGAGGATGCCGTTGTCGCCGAGCAGCTGCACGCCGCCCTGGATGCGGAGCGTCTGGAGCGCGGTCAGGTCGAGCGGGTCGACGACCGGGGCGGACGTCGTGCCCGAGTACGACGAGTAGGCGCCCCCGAGCTCGGCGACCTCGTCGACGTCGACGATGCCGCTCCCGCTGAGGAAGAGCCCTTCCGCCTCGGAGACGTCCGGTGGTGCCGCCTGGGCGGGGACCACCGTCGCGGTGACGACGAGCGTCCCCACGGCGACGGCCGCCCCCCAGAGTCCTAGCGTGCCCAGGGGGCCGCGGTGAGTGAGTTGTCGCACGGGTGCCTCTTTCTGGCGGGCCTCGGGCCCGCCGGCTGATCCGACTCCCCCGGTGGTTGGCCGAGGGTGTGCTGTGGTGCAGGTGGTGGTGTCGCGTGGTCGCCTCGCTAGGTGACGGCGGGCGACGTCCGATCGCTCGGCGCGCCTTCGGGCAGCTCGCCGATCCCTCCCCTCGATCTCGAGATCCTGGCCCGGGCGGTCCGGGCGCGTTCCGCGACGAACACCGCGGCGCGCTGGAAGGTGACCGTCCGGATGAAGATCATGTCCGCCGCGAGCATCGCGAGCGAGAACAACGGCAGGCCCATGAAGAGGCCGATCCCGATGTGCATGCCGGTCACGCCGAGCAGGCCGACGACCCTGGTCCAGCGCCGCAGCAGCAGGAACGGGAAGAACAGCTGCACCGCGACGGCGAACCAGGTCGCGAACGCGACGAGGACGCCGCTGGCGGTCAGCAGACCGCTGAGGGCCGGCCAGGGCGCGAATCGATCGACGTGCAGCGGGTAGTAGATCGCCGTGCCGTCTCGCCAGAGCTCGCCCTGCACCTTCGACAGGCCCGCCACGACGTAGACGACGAAGAGCTGACCCGCAACGGCCACGAGAGCCCCGTTGTGCAGCAGCGTCGAGACCCAGCCCGCCTCCTCACGGGCCCGGGCGACCCATCGGGGACGCGAGGCGACCGCGGCACGACCCCGCGCCTCCTGCCGGCTCCTCCGACGCGCGTCGAGCGACCAGACGCGCGAGAGGTCGGTGAAGCAGAAGTAGAAGAGGAACAGCCGGACGGCGTTGTCCGTCTGGTCGACGGCGAGCACGTTCGAGGCCGCGAGGCTGGCGTACAGCCAGAGCGTCGCGATCGCGGCGACGCGGGCGTGCCAGCCGAGGAGGAGCGCGAGGGCCGACAGCCCCAGCGCGACGTAGCCGATCCAGAACGCCGGGCCGCCCACCTGCGCCGCGTCGAAGATCACGAACGGGAACCCCCAGGTCGACGACCGGTTGAGCGGCTCGGACCAGCCTGACGCGCCTCCCCAGGTGTACGACGCCGTGCTCGCGTTCGCGAGCACGAAGAGGAGGATGCCCAGACCGGTGACGATCCGCGCTGCGGCGACGCCGTAGAGCGCCTTCCGGCCGTCGAGGAACCACCACTCGAGACGCCCGGCGAGCCGGGCCCAGGAGGCGCGGGCGACGTCCACCACGGCGCTCACGACCGACCCCCGGGGCCGTACAGCACGTCGATGGCGCCCTGGTCGAGCGTCGAGTCGGGCAGCGGCGAGCGCCATCCGCCCGTCACGAAACGGAACTCGGGGTTCGGGGCGGGGTCGGCGCGCTGCTCGAACGGGGTGACGGGAGTGATGCGGACCCGGACCTGGACGTCGTCGACCTCGCCCCACTGGGCCGTGGCCACCGCGGAGGCGATGCGGTTCAGGGCGTCCTCGTAGTCGACGTACGACCGGACGGCGCCGTCGCCGGCGGAGGACGTCGCGGCGAGGTCGTCGACGAGCTCCTGCCGCCAGTCGCCGTCGGTGAGGGTCTGCCCCACCGCGGGGCCGGCCTCGTCGCCGAGCGCCTGATAGGCCCGGAAGTACCCGCGGGCCAGCGAGAAGTTGGTCAGGTAGGTGCGCGACGGCACGAGGTGGTGCGTCACCCCGTTGGCGATGTCGCGATCGGTGATCGTGAACCACTCGGTGGCCGCGCTCTCGCCGGTCGGGACGGCGCGGACGTCGAGCGAGATGTCGCTCGAGACCGGATCGGGGGCGAAGACGGACCAGCTCTGCTGGAAGAACGGCAGCATGTACCCGCGCAGGGTCTCCTCCCCGACGGCCGCCCGGACCGGGTTCGCGGCCGACGACCACAGCAGCGTCGCACCCAGGTGGCCGACGAGCAGCACGACCACGAGGCCGAGGGCGATGCGCGGCGCCACGGGGCGACGACTGTCTCTCCGCCTGCTGCGGCGCGCTCCCCCACGGGTGGACGAGTCGGACCCGCCCGAGAGCGGAGACGGTGAGCCGACGACGATGGTCGGCGCGAGGTCGCCCGGGGTAGGGGTCGACGAGGCGTTTCTGATCCTGTGCGACGTCACGGTCGCGGTCCTCTCGGGTCGATCGATCTCGTTCCGCCGTGGTGAGGGGCGGGACAACCGGCCTTGGTGAGGGGCCGGATCGCGTCGTGGTGAGCGGCGCGTGGTCGACGTGGTTGGCGTCGACGTGCCGTCATCCTATGCGGAGGAGCCGCCGATCCGCACCCCGCGAACAGGGGGGACCTCGACGGACGGCGCCCCGAGACGAGAAAAGACCCCTCACGCACCCGCCAGAGCCCGGTTACCCTTGCTGCATTTCTGCCCTGGGGGAGTTGGCCTGGATGGCGCCACGTGAGGAGCCTCGAGAAGTTTAGCGGCATCTGAGTGCCCGCCGCGACCCGGGGTGTTGCCTGGTGGCATGAGAATCGTCATCGCCGGAGGACACGGCAAGATCGCCCTGCTCCTCGAACGCCGACTCGCCGACGCCGGGCACGACCCCGTGGGCATCGTCCGCAACGCAGACCACACCGCCGACCTCGAGACAGCCGGCGCCCGTGCGCTCGTGCTCGATCTGGAGAAGACCGACGTCGACACGCTCGCCGGCCACCTCGACGGGGCCGACGCCGTCGTGTTCGCCGCCGGTGGCGGGGGCGGCAGCGGTGCCGAGCGCAAGCTCACCATCGATCGCGACGGCGCCGTGCTACTGGCCGACGCCGCCGAGAAGGCCGGAGTCGGTCGCTACGTCATGGTCTCGGCCATCGGCACCGACGACTTCGACCCGGCCCGCGCCGAACTGCCCGCCGAGAACGACGACGACGTGTACCAGGTGTACATGCGCGCCAAGAGCGAGGCCGACGCGGACCTCCGCGGTCGCGACCTCGACTGGACGATCGTCCGCCCCGGCGGTCTCACCGACGACGCCGGCACCGGTCTCGTCACCGTGGGCACCACCGTCGACCGCGGCACCATCCCCCGTGCCGACGTGGCGGAGATCATCGCCACGGCGCTGATCGAGGGCACGGCCGTGAAGACCCAGTTCGAGGTCGTCTCGGGCGACGCGACCGTCTCGGACGCTCTGGCGACCATCAAGTACTGACCCGCGCCTCCTCGGTCGTCGGGGAGACCACGAAGGGCCCCGGAGGCGCAGCTCGCGCTCCCGGGGCCCTCTCGCGTCTCAGATGGTTCAGACGAGCGCCGCGGACTGCCGTGCGATCTCGAGCTCCTCGTTCGTCGGCACGACGAGCACCTTCACGGCCGACCCGTCGGGCGAGATGAGGCGCGCCTCGCGGGACGCCAGCTCGTTGCGGTCGTCGTCGACGTGGATGCCGAAGAACTCGAGCCCCGCCAGGGTGCGTCGGCGCAGCAGAGCGTTGTTCTCGCCCACTCCGGCGGTGAAGACCACCGCGTCGAGCCCGCCCAGCTGGGCGACGTACGCGCCGATGTAGTGCCGCAGGCGGTGCCGGTACACGGCGAGCGCGGCCTCGGCCACGGCGTCGCCGCGAGAGGCGCTGTCTTGCACGTCGCGCATGTCGCCGCTGCCGGTGAGACCCAGCAGCCCGGACCTCTTGTTGAGCAGCGTGTCGAGCTCGGCGACGTCGAGGCCGGCCTCGCGGTGCAGGTGGAAGACGGCGGCGGGGTCGATGTCGCCCGAACGCGTGCCCATCACGAGACCCTCGAGCGGGGTCATGCCCATGCTCGTGTCGATCGAGCGCCCGCCGTCGATGGCGGCCGCCGACGCCCCGTTGCCGAGGTGCAGCACGATGGTCTTCAGCTCGGCGAGGGGCCGCCCGAGGAACTCGGCCGTCTTCTCGCTGACGTACTTGTGCGACGTGCCGTGGAACCCGAACCGGCGCACGTGGTGTCGCTTGGCCAGGTCGGCGTCGATGGCGTAGGTGTACGCCGCGGGGGCCAGCGTCTGGTGGAACGCGGTGTCGAAGACGGCGACGTGCGGTACGTCGGCGAAGGCCTTCTTCGCCGCCCGGATGCCCTGCAGGTTGGCGGGGTTGTGGAGGGGCGCGAGGGTGGAGAGCCGATCGATCGCCTTCTCGACGTCGTCGGTCACGATGGTCGCCCGGTCGAACTCCTCGCCGCCGTGGACGACGCGGTGCCCGACGACCACCGGCGGGTACTCGTCGAACGACGGCCCGTCGGCCTCGAACGCGCTGAGCATCGCGGCGAAGCCCGCGGCGTGGTCGGCGATCGGCTGCGAGTCGTTGCGCGTCTCGTCGCCCGTGACCTCGTTGCGGTGCCTCGTCGACCCGACGCTGTCGCCGATCCGCTCGACGAGACCGCTCGCGAGGGTCCGCTCGCCGTCGAGCTCGATCAGCTGGTACTTGAACGACGACGAACCGGAGTTGACGACGAGGACTGCGCTCACGAGGGGTTCCCTTCGGGGGTGGATGCGGGGGTGGGGGCTGCGGCCTGGGCGCTCTGCGTCCCGGCCTGGATGGCCGTGATGGCGACGGTGTTGACGATGTCGCCGACCAGCGCGCCGCGGGAGAGGTCGTTGATCGGCTTGCGGAGGCCCTGCAGGATCGGCCCGATGGCGACGGCCCCGGCGCTGCGCTGCACCGCCTTGTAGGTGTTGTTGCCGGTGTTCAGGTCGGGGAAGATGAACACCGTCGCGCGGCCCGCCACCTCGGAGTCGGGCATCTTCGCCGCGGCGACGGTCGGATCGGCGGCCGCGTCGTACTGGATGGGCCCCTCGACCAGCAGGTCGGGTCGGCGTTCGCGCACGAGCGCCGTGGCCGCCCGCACCTTCTCGACGTCGGCGCCGGAGCCGCTGTCGCCGGTGCTGTAGCTGAGCATCGCGACCCGTGGTTCGATGCCGAACTGCTCGGCGGTCTGCGCCGACGAGATGGCGATGTCGGCCAGCTGCTCCGCCGTGGGGTCGGGGATGACGGCGCAGTCGCCGTAGACCAGCACCCGGTCGGCGAGCGCCATGAGGAACACGCTCGAGACGACACCCACGTCGGGCAGGGTCTTGATGACCTCGAACGCGGGTCGGATCGTGTGAGCCGTGGTGTGCTTCGCGCCCGAGACCATCCCATCGGCGAGTCCGAGCTTGACCATCATCGTGCCGAAGTACGAGACGTCGGTGACGGTGTCCATCGCCATCGAAGCGGAGATTCCCTTGTGGGCGCGCAGCTTGGCGTACTCGGCGGCGAAGCGCACCTGCAGGCTCGGGTCGAAGGGATCGAGCACCCGGGCGTCGGCGAGGTCGAGCCCCAGCTCGGCGCCGCGGGCCCTGATGGCCGTCTCGTCGCCGAGCAGCGTGATCCGCGCCACACCCCGCTGCAGCAGCGTCGACGCGGCGCGGAGGATGCGGTCGTCGTCGCCCTCGGGCATGACGATGTGCTTCGCGGCGCCGCGCGCCCGCTCGAGCAGCTGGTACTCGAACATCAGCGGCGTGACCACGCCCGAGGGGCTGACCTGCAGGAGGCGCAGCAGCTGCGCCCCGTCGACGTGCTTCTCGAAGAGGGCGAGCGCGAGGTCGTACTTGCCCGACGAGTCGGCCGCGAGCCGGCCTCGGGTCTGCGTGATCGCGAGCGCGGTGTCGTAGGTGCCCATGTCGTTGTGGGCGATGGGGAGGGGGCTGTCGAGACCGGCGATGAGCCGGTCGACCTGCGGAGCCATCTCGAATCCGCCGTTCAGCACGATGCCGGCGAGCGAGGGGAACGTCTCGGAGGCGTGGGCGAGCACCGTCGCGACGAGCACGTCGGACCGGTCGCCGGGCACGACGACGATGGCGCCCTCGGTGAGCCGCGGCAGCACGTTCTCCATCGACATGGCGGCCACGACGACGCCGACCGCCTCACGGTCGAGAAGGGCCTCGTCGCCGCGGATCATCGTCGCGCCCGTCGCGGCGAGGACGGCGCGGACGGTCGGGGCCACGAGGAGGCGGTCCTCCGGCAGGGCCCAGACGGGCACGTCGGCGGACGGCGTACCCGCAAGGGCCTCGCCCACGCCCGCCACGACCTCGTCGAGGCGATCGGGCCCGACGCGGTTCGCCACGACCCCGAGCAGACTCGCGTGCTCGCTGCGCAGCTCGGCCGTCGTGACCTCCGCGACCTGACGCATCTCGGCGCCGTTGCGAGCGGTGCCCCCGTCGGAGCTGCGCCCGCCGAGCACGAGCAGCACCGGCGCACCGAGGTTCGCGGCCACCCGGGCGTTGAACGACAGCTCGGTCGGGCTGCCGACGTCGGTGTAGTCGGAGCCGATCACGACGACGGCATCGCACTGGCGCTCGACGGCGGCGAACCGGCTGACGATGGTCGCGAGCGCGGCATCGGGGTCGGCGTGCACGTCGTCGTAGGTGACGCCGACGCACTCGTCGTAGTCGAGGTCGACCCCGTCGTGCGCGAGCAGCAGTTCGAGCACGTAGTCGCGCTCGGCCGTCGACCGCGCGACCGGTCGGAACACCCCCACGCGACCCAGCTCGTGACTGAGGGTGTCGAGCACCCCCAGCGCGATGGTGGACTTGCCGGTGTGGCCTTCTGCGGACGTGATGTAGATGCGAGTCGACACGACGACCACACTAGGGCGGTCGGCTCGGAGGCCGCGGTGAACGGGGGTGAACGCCTGCCGGCCGCACCCCTAGGCTCTCGCCATGGAGATACGACCTGCGACCGAATCCGACCTGCCCGGCGTGCTCGAGATCCACGCGGACGCCGTGGCGAACTCGACCGCCATCTGGACGGACGAGCCCCCGACCCTCGAGGGGCGACGCGAGTGGCTGACGAACCACTCCGAGGCGGGCCGCGCCGCGCTCGTCGCCGTCGACGGCGACCTCGTCGTGGGCTACGGCAGCTACGGCCCGTTCCACGCGAAGGAGGGCTACCGGCACACCTGCGAGAACAGCGTGTACGTCCGCCCGGGCCATCAGGGGTCGGGCATCGGGCGCAGCCTGCTCGAGACACTCATCATCGAGGCGACCGCAGACGACCTGCATGTCATGGTCGCCCTGATCGAGGCCGAGAACGAGGCGTCGGTCGGGCTGCACCGCTCACTCGGATTCGTCGACGCCGGCGTGCTGCGCGAGGTGGGCACGAAGTTCGGCCGCTGGCTCGATCTGCGCTACATGACCCGCGCGCTCAGCTGACCCGCGCCTCCTGAGCTGCGAGGGCGACGGAGGGCCTCCGGCGCGGCGTCAGTCGCGGGGCTTGTCGAACCGGGCGCCCTCGGGCTTCGGCGCGAGCAGCGTCATGACGAAGACGGCGATCGAGCCGAACGGCACGAGGTACAGGAACTGGAAGAAGCCGCTGAGCCCGACGTCGTGCAGCCGCCGTGCGGTCAGCGAGAGCGTGCCGACGAGCAGCACCAGCCACAGCACGAAGTTGAGGATGACGAGCGGCACGAAGATCGCCAGCGGCGGGTCGGAGACCGCCTGGCCCGAGGCGTCGACCGTGCTGCCGATCGAGGCGACGAGACCGGTGATCATGATGAGGACGAACGACACGACGCCCTGGACGAGTGCGAACCACCAGTACTCGCTGCGACTGGCCCGACCCGAGTAGTCGAAGAACTTGCGGAAGAACCGCGACACGGCCGCGGTGAGCGGGGCGTCGTAGTAGGGGGCCCAGAGCGGCGGCGGACCCTGCGTCGCCGACCCGTGCTCACCGGGCTGAGGGGCCTGATAGGCCGACGGCTGCTCGGGCTGCGGCTCGTAGGGCTTCGGCTGGTACGGCTGCGGCTGCTCGTCGGTCATGGTGTTCCCCCCGGATCGGTGACGCTGGTGCGACAACCGTAGCGCGCCTCCTCGTCGGGGCGACGACGAGAGCCCCCGGCATCCTGAGACGGATGCCGGGGGCTCTCGTGGTCGTGCGGCGGAGGATAGGGGATTCGAACCCCTGAGGGCTTGCACCCAACACGCTTTCCAAGCGTGCGCCATAGGCCACTAGGCGAATCCTCCAGGAGGCGCGGCGGATACCGGCGCGCGACCTCGATCACTCTACCGGATGCGCGCCCGACTCCGTGACGACGGGGCGGCTGCGACGCCCGCGAGCCGTCGCCCGGGGCGCCCGCCCGCCCGCACGCCCGCGCCGACGTAGCATCGACGCATGGACTCCCTCGCCTCGTGCCGCGTCGACGCGTGGCTGTGGGCCGTCCGCATCGTCAAGACGCGATCCGCGGCGACGGCGGCCTGCCGCGCCGGTCACGTCCGGGTGGGCGGCGAACGCGTCAAGGCCGCCCAGACGGTGCGACCGGGCGACGAGGTGCGAGTGCGTCTCGGCGGGTTCGAGCGCATCCTCGTCGTGCGCCAGTGCCTCGTGAAGCGGGTCGGCGCGCCGGTCGCGGCCCTGGCGCTCGACGATCTGACTCCCCCGCCGCCCCCTCGCGAGGAGGTCGCCACGGTCGCCGTGCGCGATCGCGGCGCCGGTCGACCGACGAAACGCGAGCGACGCGAGCTGGAGAAGCTGCGCGACCGCTGACCGCCTCCTGCCGATCGGCGGTGATCGGCTCGGATCCGCACGGATCGGTCGGTACGGCCGGGCATCTCCCTCTATGATCGAGATTCCGACGACGCCCGCTTGGGGGCGGGCAGAAGTCGCTGTGAGGCCCTCGCGGTCGGACGGAACGGCGTCGTCGACCGAGGGGTGAGCTGATGCCGATCGTCGCGAGAGACGACTACGCCCTGTTCGTCGAGCCTCGACGCTCGGTGGCCGTCAGCGCCACGCTCACGGGCCTCGCGGCGATCGTCCCCGTCGGGGCCGCCCTCCTCTGGCTCACCTGGCCGTCCGGTCTCTGGCCGGTGGTCGTGGCTCTCGGCGTCGTCGTGATCGCCCTCGGTCTCGCCGCCTACCGGCGCTACCGCCTGTCGTTCGCCGCCCTCGACGCCGAGCACTTCGTCAAGCGCGGATGGCTCCCCGGCTCGGTGCGGGTCCGCCGCGATCGGGTCTCCGAGGTCGTGGTGGTCAGCACCTACCTCCCCAACAGCACCGACACGGTGCTGCAGCTGGTGGCCTTCGACGCCGTCGGGGTCCGGCTGTTCCGCATGCGCGGCCACTACTGGCCCGACGAGGCGATCGTCGCCGTGCGCGACGCGCTCGACGTCGCCTCCACCCTCATCGACAAGCCGATGTCGCTCCGCCAGTTCTTCCGGCGGTACCCGCACGCCCGCTACTGGTACGAGGGGCGTCCCGGGCTCACCGTGCCGGTGATCGTCGGCCTCTTCGCGTTGGCCTCGGGTGCGCTCGTGCTCGTCTACGGCACTCTCGCCTGACGCACCGCCGCGCCACCTGTGCTCAGCGGCGGCGCAGGGTGCCGAATATCCCCTTGACGACCTCGCGCACGACGGCCCTCCCGGCGCTCGATCCCAGCACGTCGCCGAGCACTCCCCCGCCGCCCTCCCGCGACGACGACCGCGTCCCCGAGGAGGTGCGGGTCGCCGATCCGCGCCCCGCCCGTCGCCCGGCCGCCGCGCGCTCGGCCCGCTCGAACTCCTTCTGCTGACGTTCGTACTCGGCCTGGGCCGCCTTCCGCTCCCGTTCGGCGGAGGCCGCGGCCTTCGCGTCGGAGCGCTCGCGCGCGGCGGCCTCCTTCAGCTGGGCGTCGATCGTCGTCTGACGAGCCGCGGCGTCGGTGCGTTCGCGGGCGTCGAGCGCGGCGGCCTCGAGCCGGCGGGCCAGCATCTCGCGGGCCGAGTCGCGGTCGATCCCGGCGCCGTAGACCGGCTGCAGCGGCGAGGCCGCCACCGACGCCCGCATCGTGTCGGCCGGTGTGGGCGACATCGATCCGCGCGGCGCCCGCAGGCGGGTCCAGGCGACCGGGCTGGGTGCCCCGCGCTCGTTCATCACGGTGACCACCGCCTCCCCGGTGGCCAGGGTCGTCAGCACCTCGGCGAGGTCGTACTCGCTCGTCGGGTAGGTCGAGACCGTGGCGCGGAGGGCCTTCGCGTCGTCGGGCGTGAACGCGCGCAGCTGGTGCTGCACCCGCGAGCCGAGCTGGGCGAGCACGTCGGCGGGGACGTCCTTCGGGGTCTGGGTGACGAAGACGATGCCGACGCCCTTCGACCGGATCAGCCGGACGGTCTGGACGATCTGCGCCGTGAAGTCCTTCGATGCGTCGGCGAAGAGCAGGTGGGCCTCGTCGAAGAAGAAGACGAGCTTGGGCACGTCGAGGTCGCCGACCTCGGGCAGGTCGTTGTACAGGTCGGCCAGCAGCCACATCAGGAAGGTCGAGAACAGGGCCGGCCGGTCGTGCACCCCGGGCAGCTCGAGCAGGCTCACCACGCCTCGGCCGTCGGCGGTCGTCCGCAGGAACTCCGCCGTGTCGATCTCGGGCTCGCCGAAGAACGCGTCGGCCCCGCGGTCGGCGAACGTGATCAGCTCGCGGAGGATCACCCCGACGGTCTGCTTGCTCAGACCGCCGAGGCCCTCGAGCTCCCCCTCGCCCTCGTCGCTGGTCAACCAGGTGAGCACCGCCCGCAGATCGGCGAGGTCGAGCAGCGGCAGCCCCTCCTGCTCGGCGTAGTGGAAGACGAGCCCGAGGCTGGACTCCTGCGTGTCGTTGAGGCCGAGAACCTTGCCGAGCAGCAGCGAGCCGAACCCGCTGACCGTGGCACGGACGGGGACGCCCGTGCCGATGCCGCCGAGCGCGAAGTACTCGGTCGGCGTGCCCTCGGGCGACCAGTCCTGACCGATGCCCCGGGTGCGCGCCGAGAGCTTCTCGGAGGGCTCGCCCGGGGTCGCGATCCCCGAGAGGTCGCCCTTGACGTCGGCGGCGAAGACCGGCACGCCCGCAGCCGAGAGCTGCTCGGCCATCACCTGCAGCGTCTTGGTCTTGCCGGTGCCGGTCGCCCCGGCGACGAGTCCGTGCCGGGCGAGCATGCCGAGCGGGATGCGCACGGGCACGTCAGGCAGGGCGTCGCCGTTCACCAGGGCGCCGAGCTCGAGCGCGGGGCCGTCGAAGGCGTACCCGGCACGGACGGCGTCGACCGCCGACGGGGACAGGGGCCCGGTCGACAGCGGGGCCGTCGACAGCGGGCCGGTCGGCGTCGTCGCCGAGGCCGACGTCGAGGCCGACGTCTCGGCCGCCTCGCCGGCCGTCGCCTGCACCGTCGACTCGACCCGCTCCTCCTCGACCGCCTGGGCCTCGGCGTCGGCCGCCAGCCGTTCCGCCCGCGCGAGCGCCGCCTCCGCGTCCTGCTTCGCCTTCTCGGCGGCGGCGACCGCGGCGGCGGCCTCCGCCCTGGCCTGCTCGAGTGCGTCCGTCATGGCGTCAGCCTAGGCACGCGGAGGCGCGGAGTCCGGGCGAGTGCGTCCACTGCGGTCGCACCTGCACGCCCGCCTCGGCCGGACCCGCCCGGAACGGGCTCAGGCGCGGTGCTGCCAGACCCAGCCCAGCCCCCGCACGCGCTCCTGCTCGTCGAGCAGCCGGTGCGCGACGGGCGCCCAGAGGACGACTGCCACCCCCGCCCCGATCAGCAGCCCGCCGATGGTGTCGGTCAGCCAGTGCGCGCCGAGGTACGTGCGGCTCAGCAGCATCGCGATCGTGTACAGCACGCCGGCCACCCAGACCCACACGCGGCGGAGGACCACGCCGAGCACGACGGCGAGCGTCGCGGCGTTCGCGGTGTGCCCCGAGGGGAACGACCCGTAGTCGCTGACGACCATGATCTCGGCCGGCCGCGCCCGGCCGAAGGCGTGCTTGACGATCTGCACGACACCGGCGCTGAGCGCGCACGCCGCGATCCAGTAGACGGCCGCCCAGGGGCGTCGACGCAGCAGCAGCAGGGCCATCACCCCCAGGGGCACGACGAAGACGCCGATCACCCCGGCGCCGATCACGTTGAAGACGAGCGAGGGTACGTCCCAGAACGGGTGGCGGTGCTCGACGAGCTCGCCCATGAACTCCTCGTCGATCGCGATGGCGCCCGAGCGAGCCGTGATGACGACTCCGAGCAGCAGCACGACGCCGATGGCGCCCAACGCGCTGAAGACCCACCAGCGCCGCTGGACGCGCCGGGCCACGCGTTCTTCGGACGGTGACGCGGGTTTCGGGGCCAGGGGGTCGGTGCGCATCCCCAGAAGGTACCCGCACCGCGGGGGTCGGTGGCCGAGGAGGTACCGGCACCGCGGGTGTCGGTGGCCGAGGAGGCACCCGCACCACGGGGGTCGGTGGCCGAGGAGGCACCCGCACCGCGGGGGTCAGTGGCCGAGCGCCGGCACCGTCCGCGGCCGCACCAGCAGCCAGAGGCTCGCGATGGCGACGCACGACGTCGCGATCATCACGCTGCCCATCGGCACCGCCGAGCCGATCCCGAGGAACCCGACCACCGGCGAGATGAGACCGGCCAGGCCGAAGTTCAAGGCGCCGAGCAGCGACGCCGCCGTGCCCGCCTCCTTGCCGTGGTTGGCCAGACCGAGCACCTGGACCTGCGGGAACGAGAACCCGCAGGCCGCGATGAAGAACCAGAGCGGCACGAGGATCCCGACGAGCCCGGCCCCCGCCGAGTCGAGCACGACGATGGCGGTGGCCGACACCAGCAGCACGATCGTCGAGCAGGCGAGGATCCACTGCGGCCCGACGCGGCGGGCGAGCCGCGAGCTGATCTGCACCCCGGCGACGATGCCGAGCGAGTTGACCGCGAAGAGATAGCCGTACTGCTGCGGGTCGAGCCCGTAGACGTTCTGGAAGAGGAACGACGACGCCGACAGATACGAGAACAACCCCGAGAACGTCATCGCCCCGATCAGGGCCACCCCCACGAAGATGCGATCGCTGAACAGCGCCTTGTACCGCTGCCCCAGCGTCGTGTGCCCGGCCTCGAGCCGGCGGGCCGGCGGCAGCGTCTCGACGATGAGGAAGATCGCGGCGATGATGACGAACGCGCCGTACGCCACGAGGAACACGAAGATGCCGCGCCAGCTGGTGAACCGCAGCAGCTGCGACCCGAGCACGGGGGCGACGATCGGGGCGAGCCCGTTGACCAGCGCGAGACGCGACAGCATCCTGATGAGCGGCAGTCCGCCGAACAGGTCGCGGACGGTGGCCATCGCCACGACCCCGCCGGCCGCGGCCCCCATGCCCTGCAGCACGCGGAACAGCCCGAGCAGCTCGATCGACGGGGCCGCGGCGACCCCGATGCTCGCGAGGATGTGCACGGCCGTCGCGACGATCAGGGGCAGGCGGCGACCGACCTTGTCGCTCCACGGGCCGACCAGCAGCTGACCGACTCCGAAGCCGATGGTGGTCGCCGTGAGGGTCAGCTGGATCACGCCGCTGTCGACCGCGAACTCCTCGCGCAGCTGCGGGAAGGCCGGCAGGTACAGGTCGATCGTGAACGGACCGAGGGCGGTCAGCGCGCCGAGCACGATGACGTAGACGAGGCGCTGACGGCGGGTGAGCGAGTCACCGGGGTGGACGACGGTGGTCACGGGGCTCCGAAACATGAGGACGAGGAGGGGCGGGCGAGCCCGGTGCCCGGCCGCGCCACGGTGCATCGAATCGTTTCGAGCGCACCGCGCGACGGCAGGGGCGGGAGATCACGGGAGGGTGACGGTCGATGCCGATCCACGGACGCCGTCGCTCACAAGCGTACCGCGACGACCCCGGGGCGGGACGATGCGCGAGCGGTGCCGCCACGGCGACCGCCACCGGGTCCGCCGGGAGGACGCCAAGGTCTAGGCTCGGGTCAGTCCGGCGCGGCCGGGCCCCGCACCGCGCCACAGGAGGCCCCCATGGTCGACGCCCGAATCGTCCAGACGACCCGATCGCTGCACACGGCGATCGTCGAGCTCGCGTCGAACCAGCCCGTCTCGGGCATCACCGTCGCCGACGTGACCCGGGCCGCAGGCATCAACCGGGCCACCTTCTACAGCCACGCCACCTCGCCGGGCAGTCTTCTCGCCTCCGTGCTGACCCCCGAGCTCGACGCCATCCGCCGCGACGACGCCGAGCTGCGCGCGCGGCCGGGCGCCGACCCCGAGGCCGTGACGCGGCTCGCCGTCGAGAGGGTCGTCGACCACGTCGTGCGCTACCGCGACGTGTACCGTCTCGCGCTGCCCGACCGGCTCGACGCGTCGATCCACCAGACCCTCGCCGAGCACTTCGCCACGACGTCGCTCGCCCACATCGAGGCCCTGCCCGCGGGCACGGCGCCCGACGGCATCGCGCCGCACATCGCCTCGGGCTTCTTCGCGCACGCCCTCGTCGGCGCCATCGAGGCGTGGCTCGGCGGCCGCCGCACGAGCCGCCGGACGCTGCTCGACACCATCACGTCGATGATCCCGGCCTGGTGGCACTGACCGCCCCGTCGCCTTCCCCCAGCACCGCGAGCGTCGCCGGCCCGAGACGCAGCGCCCCGCTCGTCAGAGGCTCGCAGCGGATGCCGCCCCGACCGCGCAGGGCCCGGAACGCCCCCGGCGCCAGCACGACGTCCATCCATGCGCAGGGGTTGGCGGGGCGGTTCGCCCGCAGCAGCACCGGCCCATCCCCCGAGTCGAGCGAGAACGTGAGACCGGTCAGCGCATCGACGTCGACGCCGCGCAGCACGATGTTCCGCCGTGTCGCCGCGGCGTCCAGGGGCCCGGAGCCGAGGAGGCTCGCGACCGTCTCGAGGGACTCCGCCGCGAACACGGTCACCGACGCCGCCCGATGGGCGGGTCTCGCGAAGTAGCGGTCGCCGACCACGCCGAGGCCGGCCCGCAGCTCGAGCCGGTCGTGCGTCTCGACCCCGGTCGCCGGCTCGGGTCCGTCGGACGGTCGCCCGACGTAGCGGGAGCGGGGCGACGCGAGCAGCAGCTCGACCGTCACGCTCGTGACCGTGCCGACCCGCGCCTCCTCGTGCATCCGATCACGATAGCGAGTCCGGGTACGGCGAGAGCCGACCGCCCTGACGGACGATCGGCTCTCGGGTGGTGCGGTGGTGCGGTGGTGCGGTGGTGCGGTGGTGCGGTGCCGCGACTACTTGGTCAACGGGCCCAGCGTGGGGTCGTTGGCGTAGGCCTCGGCGGCGTTGTCCTTGGTGACGATCTGCGGGGGCAGGAGGTACGCGGGGACGACCTTCGAGCCGTTGTCGTACGACTCGTCGTCGTTCGTCTCGGCGGTGTCACCCTCGGAGACCGAGGTGACCATGGCGACGGCCTGCTTGACCAGGTTGCGGGTGTCCTTGTTGATCGTCGAGTACTGCTCGCCGGCCATGATCGACTTGACGGACTCGACCTCGGAGTCCTGACCGGTGACGACGGGGACGTCCTTGCCGGCCTGCTTCACCGAGGTGATGATGGCGCGGGCGAGGGTGTCGTTCGGGCTCAGCACGCCGTCGAGCTCGGTGTCGGTGTAGGTGCTGGTCAGCAGCGAGTCCATGCGGCGCTGGGCGTTCTCGGCCTTCCAGCCGTCGGTCGCGGTCTGCTTGATCTCGGTCTGACCGGAGCCGACGACGACGGTGCCGTCGTCGATGGCCGGCTGCAGCACGCTCATGGCGCCGTCGAAGAACACGGCCGAGTTGGCGTCGTCGGACGAGCCGGAGAACAGCTCGATGTTGTACGGGCCCTCGGCCTTCTTGGCGGCCATGCCGTCGAGCAGGGCCTGGCCCTGGAGCTCGCCGACCTTGAAGTTGTCGTACGCGACGTAGTAGTCGACGTCTTCGGTGTTGAGGATCAGACGGTCGTAGGCGATCACGATCGCGCCGGCGTCGTGCGCCGCCTTGACCTGCGTGCCGAGCTGACCGCCGTCGGCCGCGCCGATGACGATGACCTTCGCACCCTTGGTGACCATCGACTGGATCTGCTCCTGCTGGTTCGCCACGGTGCCGCTGGCCGCTGCGTACTGCACGTCGGGCTCGAAGCCCGCCGCCTCGAGGTCCTCGTTGAAGAGGTCGCCGGCCAGGACCCAGTTCTCACTGGTCTTGGCAGGCAGGGCGACGCCGACGATCGAGCCCTGCTCGAAGCCGGAGGCGGCGTCGCCGGAACCGGCGTCGGTGCGGGCGGAGTTCGAGCAGCCGCTCAGGATCAGCGTCGTTGCTGCGGCGACCGCCATGGTCGCCAGCGCGATTTTGCGCATGCTGTGTCTCTTTCTCGTGAGTGAGGTGGTGCGGTGGGCCGCCGAGCGGCGGTCCGAGGGAGGCGCGACCGGCCGTCGATGGACGGTCGCGCTGGGAAGCGGGTCTAGTTGGGGGTCGTCGAGTTCGGACGCTGCACGTCGGTCACGTCGCCGTTGGGGGTCAGGACGGGGCTCGCGGAGTCCGTCGAGGGTCCGACGCCGTTCTGCGTGCCGGCCGCGGACTGGGTGGCGGCCGGTGCCGCGACGCCGTTCTTGTCGCGGTTCAGCCCCCGGGTCAGGAAGCCCGTGATGGACGGGCGGCCCTGGCTCTTGTTGTAGACGTCGACGGCCACGGCGATCAGCAGCACGAGGCCCTTGATCATCTGCACCTTGTCGGAGCCGACGCCGAGCAGCTGGAGACCGTTGTTCAGCACGGCGATGACGAAGCCACCGACGATCGATCCGGTCACGGTGCCGATCCCACCGGCGACGGCCGCGCCGCCGATGAAGACCGACGCGATGGCGTCGAGCTCCCAGTTCAGGCCGTCCTGCGGGCCGGAGGCCCCGGCACGGGCGACGTAGATCATGCCCGCCACGGCGGCGAGCACCGACATGTTCATCATGACCAGGAAGTTCACCCGGCGGGCGTTGACGCCCGACAGCTCGGCGGCGTGCGAGTTGCCGCCGACCGCGTAGATGTGACGACCGAAGATCGTGTTCTGGGTGATGAAGCCGTAGACCAGCACGAGCACGCCGAGGATGATGCCCGAGATCGGGAAGGACGTTCCGACCCGGCCGCCGCCGAACAGCGTGGCCGCGTACAGGATGATCGCGACGAGCACGGCGACCTTGACGAGGCTGACCCACATCGGCGCCATGTCGGAGCCCATGGCCTGCTGCTTGCGACGCAGGCGGAACTCGCGCCAGACGACGACGGCTGCGAGGACGAGACCGAGCAGCAGGGTCGCGTTGTTGTACCCGGTGTTCGGGCCGAACTCGGGCAGGTAGCCGGCGCCGATGACCGTGTAGCCCTCGGGGACGGGCAGCGTGACCGCGTTGCCGACGAACTGGTTCGCACCGCGGAAGAGCAGCATGCCCGCCAGCGTCACGATGAACGCGGGCACCCCGACGTAGGCGACCCAGAAGCCCTGCCAGGCGCCGATCGCCGCACCGACCACCAGGCCGAAGACGATGGCGACGGGCCACGGGAAGTTCCAGGTGGTCATCGAGGTCGCGACCATGATTCCGACGAACGCGGCGACCGAGCCGACCGAGAGGTCGATGTGGCCGGCGACGATGACCATGACCATGCCGATCGCGAGGATCAGGATGTACGAGTACTGGCTGACCAGGGCGATCAGGTTGGGCGGGTCGAGGGTGAGTCCGCCCGTGAGGACCTGGAAGATCAGGATGGCGACCACCAGGGTCGCGATCATCCCGAACTGGCGGGCGTTCGACTGGTTGCCGCCGAACACCTTCTTCAGGTCTTTGATGCCACTCATGCGGCGTTCTCCTTCTTCTTGGACGTCATTGTTCTCATCAGCGTCTCGGCGTCGGCCTCGGACGCGTCGATCTCGTTCGTGACGGTGCCCTCGAAGATCGTGTAGATCCGATCCGAGAGACCGAGCAGCTCGGGCAGCTCGGACGAGATCACGATGACGCCCTTACCCTGGGCCGCGAGCTGGTTGATGATGTTGTAGATCTCGAACTTCGCGCCCACGTCGATGCCGCGGGTCGGTTCGTCGAGGATGAGGATGTCGGGGTCGGTGAACATCCACTTCGCCAGCACGACCTTCTGCTGGTTGCCGCCCGAGAGCTTCGCGACGCCCTCGTCGACGGTCGGCGTCTTCACGCGGAGGCTCTTGCGGTAGTCCTCGGCGATCGTGTGCTCCTGGTAGCGGTCGACGACCGAGCCCCGCGAGATCTTCGACAGCTTCGCCGACACCGTCGAGCGCTTGATGTCGTCGAGCAGGTTGAGCCCGAGCACCTTGCGGTCTTCGGAGACGTAGGCGAGCCCGTTGTCGATCGCGTCGCGCACGTTCTTGATCTCGATCTCGCGACCGTCTTTCACGATCGTGCCCGAGACGAACTGCCCGTACGAGCGTCCGAAGACGCTCATCGCGAGCTCGGTGCGACCGGCGCCCATCAGCCCGGCGAGACCGACGATCTCGCCGCGACGCACCGTGATGTTCGACCCCTTGCAGACGAAGCGCTCGGCGGTCTGCGGGTGACGCACCCACCAGTCCTTGACCTCGAAGAGCACGTCGCCGATCTTGGGGGTGCGGTCGGGGAACCGGCTCGCCAGGTTGCGGCCGACCATGCCGCGGATGATGCGGTCCTCGTTGACTCCGTCGGCCTTGACGTCGAGGGTCTCGATCGTCTTGCCGTCTCGGATGATCGTGATCGAGTCGGCGATGGCCTCGATCTCGTTGAGCTTGTGGCTGATCATGATCGACGCGATGCCGCGGCCCTTGAGCCCGCGGATGAGGTCGAGCAGGTGCTGGGAGTCCGCCTCGTTCAGCGCGGCCGTCGGCTCGTCGAGGATGAGCAGCTTGACGTTCTTGTTCAGCGCCTTGGCGATCTCGACGAGCTGCTGCTTGCCGACGCCGAGGTTCTTGATGGCGGTGTCGGGGTCGTCCTTCAGGCCGACCCGGGCGAGCAGGTCGATGGCGCGCAGCTTGGCGGTCGACCAGTCGATGGCGCCGAAGCGCGTGGGCTCGTTGCCGAGGAAGATGTTCTCGGTGATCGAGAGCTCGGGGATCAGGGCGAGCTCTTGATGGATGATCACGATGCCGGCCGACTCGCTCGACTTGATGTCGCGGAAGCGCATCTCGTCGCCCTGGTAGACGATGTCGCCGGTGTAGGTGCCGTACGGGTAGACACCCGAGAGGACCTTCATCAGGGTCGACTTGCCGGCGCCGTTCTCGCCGCAGATCGCGTGGACCTCGCCGGCCCGGACCTGCATCGACACGGCGTCGAGGGCCTTGACGCCGGGGAACTCCTTCGTGATGCCGCGCATCTCGAGGATGATCGGGGACTCAGCCACGCGCGCCACCCCCGCGGGTTCCGCTCGTCGTGATGTGTGCACCGGGCACGCTGACCTCCACGTTTCGACTTCTCTGTCGGTCCGCCGCTCCCTACGGGCGTGGCGGGCACTGTCTGTTCGGCGTCGGGCGGCGATCCGCACCAGAGGCTCCGGATCGTTGCGGTGACTGAATGTGACCGTTCACACCGCGACTGGAGCAAAGCTAATCCTGAGAATGCCCCGTGTCAAACGCCGTGGCCGATCTGTTATGAAGCGGTGCCGAGCCGGTCGACGGTCGGGCCGCGGAGAGGCCGCCGAGGAGGCGCCACGACGCTCTCCGCGCCCCTCGCGTCACAGGAACCACGGTCGATCGGTCGAGGCCCTGACGATCAGCTCGGCGGCCAGCAGGGTGCGGTCGATCACCTCGTGCCCCTCGAGCTCGCCGATGACGAGTTCGACCGCGCGACGCCCGATCAGGTCGAAGTCCTGCCGGACGGTCGTGAGCGGGGGCCACAGGTGCGCCGCCGTGGGCGCGTCGTCGAAGCCGACGACGCTGACCTCGCGCGGGACGTCCACGTCCGCCTCGCGGAAGGCGTGCAGCAGCCCGACGGCCATCAGGTCGTTCGCCGCGAACACCGCCGTGAAGTCGCGGCGCCGCAGCAGCTCCTTGCCGGCGAGGTAGCCGAAGTCCGCCGTCAGGTCGCCGAGGATGGGCGGCTCGATCGAGAGCTCCGCCTCGCCCATCTCGAACAGGAACCCCTGCATGCGCTCGTCCGCCTCGATCCAGTCCTGCGGGCCGGCGACGTGGACGATGTGGCGGTGACCGAGGTCGATGAGGTGCCGGGTGGCCAGGCGGGCGCCGGCGAACTGGTCGACCGACAGGCTGTGCGCCCGATTGCGCTGCGTCGAGTCGAGGGCGACGATCGGCACGTCGAGGTCGAGCTCGTCGATGACGTCGAAGAACTTGCGCTGCGGCGCGATGACGATGATCGCCTCGACCGCCTGACTGGTCAGCAGGTCGAGGCTCGCGCGGACGTCGTCGTCGGCTCGCGTCGTGCTGGCGATGCTCAGCCGGTAGCCGGCCGCCCTCGCCTCCGCCTCGATCGCGTTGACCATCGTCTGCGGGCCGAAGTGGACGTTCTGCAGCGTGAGCACGCCGATCGCGCGCGAACGGCTGGTCACGAGGGCCCGGGCCGCCTGGTTAGGGCGGTAGCCGACCTGCTCGATCACGTCGAGGACGCGCTGCCGTGTCGCCGGCCGGATGCTCGGACTGTCGTTGAGGACTCGGGAGACGGTCTGATACGAGACGCCGGCCAGAGCGGCGACGTCGCGGATGTTGGGAGCACGCACCTTGTCGATGTCAGGCTTCACCGTGGCTCCGTCGCTCTGTCACGAGCGGTGTGACCGTACACATCGCTGTCTGCAGACCATTATGCAGTTCTGCGGGCCGCGTCTCGACCACGGGACGACGACGGCAGGAGGCGCGGTTCACGTCCGTCGAGGCACCGCGCGCCCGCTGAGCACCAGCGCCAGCAGCGCCACGGTCGAGCCGATCGCGAAGCAGGCGGCGAACGCGTACGGGCTCGACGCCCCGCCGAGCAGGCCGAAAGCGCCGCCGGCCACGGCGAGCGCCACGGCCGAGCCCGCCGAGTCGGAGATCGTCAGGGCGGAGCTGTTGAAGCCCCGGTCGGACCCGGTCGACAGCGCCAGCGTCAGCACCGAGAACCGCGGGTACATGAAGCCCATGCCGAACCCGGCGAGGGTCCAGGTGGCGATGAGCGCACCCGGCGCGAGACCGAGGAGCGGGGTGAGCGTGGCGACCACGAGTCCGCCGAGCACGAGCACGATGCCGATGCGGATGCCCGTCCGCTGCGGGACCCGCTCGCCGAGGCGCCCCTGACTCCAGCTCGCGAGGGCCCAGCCGAGCGCCCCCGCCGTCAGAGCGGTGCCCGACGCGGACGAGCTGAAGCCGTAGCGATCCTGGAGGAGGTAGGGGATGTAGACCTCGCTGGCGAGGAACGCCGCCCCGACGAGACCGCGGAGGAGCACCAGGGTCGGGAGACCGGCGCGAGCACGCAGGGTGCCGGGCGGCAGCAGCGGACGCAGGGCGATCGCGAGGGCGACCACGGCGGCGACGACCACGGCCACCGCGACGGCCGGCTCGAACTCGTCGACGAGGTTCAGCGCCAGGACCCCGAGTGCGGCGCCCACCGCCCAGAGGATCCGTCGCGGACTCCAGGGCACGGCGCCCCCGCCGTCGGCGCGGTCGGGCGGCGGGACCCGTCGGAGGCTCGGCAGGATCATCACGAAGGCGGGCACGGCCAGCACGACCGCCCCGACGAAGACCCAGTGCCAGCTGAGGCTCTCGGCGACGAGACCGGCGATCAGCGGGCCCACGAGCGCCGGGACGACCCAGGCGGCGGCGAACCCCGCGAAGATCGACGGATGCAGAGCCGGCGGGTAGAGCCGCGCGACCATGACGTAGAGGCCGACGATCACCGCGCCCGACCCGAGCCCCTGCACGAGTCGCCCGAACAGGAAGACCGTCATGTCGGGGGCCGCGCCCACGACGAGCAGACCGACCGCGAAGAGCAGCATCGACGCGATGACCACGACCCGGGGGCCGCTCCGGTCGGCCCAGTTGCCGGCGACCACCATGCCGACCAGACCGGTCGCGAGCGGTGCCGCGAAGCTGAGCGAGTACAGGCTCTCGCCGTCGAGGTCGGCGCTGACGATCGGCATGATCGTCGTGACGGCGAGCGACTCGAACGCGGCGATGCCGATCAGCGCGCACATGCCGAGCGTCGCCAGGAGATACCTCCGGCTGAGGACCCCCTCGGGGCGGGTGCTCAGTGCGCCGTCGGACATCCCCCCACCCTAGGCCGCGCCTCCCTCGCTCTCCGCCCCTCCGCGTCGAGGAGGCGCAGGTCGACTAGTCGGACGTGGCCCGGTCGAGCGCCTGCAGCACGTCGGCGAGCAGGTCGTCGACGTCCTCGATGCCGACCGAGAGACGGACGACGGTCTCGGGGACCTCGAGCTCGGTGCCGCGCACCGACGCGTGCGTCATCTCGGTCGGGTAGCCGATCAGCGACTCGACGCCGCCGAGGGACTCCGCCAGCTGGAAGAGCTCGGTCGACTCGGCGAAGCGACGTGCGACGGACGGCCCGGCGGCCAGCGAGACGGAGATCATGCCGCCGAAGGCCCTCATCTGGCGTGCCGCGATGTCGTGCCCGGGGTGCGAGGCGAGACCCGGGTAGTAGACGCGGTCGACGGCGGCGTGCCCCTCGAGCGCGTCCGCGATGGTCGCGGCGTTCGACGAGTGACGGTCGACGCGGACTCCGAGGGTCTTGATGCCGCGGACGGTCAGCCAGGCCTCCATCGGAGCCGACACCGCGCCCGCGCCGAACTGCAGGAAACCGATCTTGTCGGCGAGCGCCTCGTCGTCGACGACGACCGCTCCCCCGACGACGTCGGAGTGACCGCCGATGTACTTCGTCGTCGAGTGCACGACGGCGTCGGCCCCGAGCGACAGGGGCTGCTGCAGGTAGGGCGACGCGAAGGTGTTGTCGACGACGACGAGGGCGCCCGCCGCGTGGCCGATCTCGGCGAGCGCCGTGACGTCGCTGATCTTCATCAGCGGGTTGCTGGGGGTCTCGACCCAGAGCACGGCGGTCTCGCCGGGGCGCACCGCGGCGCGCACGGCGTCGAGGTCGGTCATCTCGACGGTCTCGAGCACGACACCCCACGGCACGTGCAGCCGGTTCACCAGGCGGTGGGTGCCGCCGTAGACGTCGTTGCCCATGACGATGCGCGAACCGGGGCGCAGGACCGACCGCAGCAGCGCGTCTTCAGCCGCGAGACCCGAGGCGAAGCTGAACGCGTGGCTGCCGCCCTCGAGGTCGGCGAGCAGGGTCTGCAGCGAGTCGCGGGTCGGGTTGGCCGACCGGGCGTACTCGTACCCGCCCCGGAACCCGCCGATGCCGTCTTGCACGAACGTCGACGACTGGTAGATGGGCGGGACGACGGCACCGGTGGTGGGGTCGAAGTCCTGACCGCTGTGGATGGCGCGGGTGGAGAAGCCGTGGGTCATGCGGGTGTCCTTTCGAAGGGGACTGCGATGCGGAGGTGCCTGGATCAGGCGGAGACGAAGGCGAGCACGTCGTGGCGGGTGATGACGCCCACCGGCTTGCCGTCGTCGGTGACGAGCAGCGCGTCGGTCGACTCGAGGGCGGTGCGCGCGGCGGTGACCGACTCGTTGATGCCGATCAGCGGCAGGGGCTCGCCGACGAACGGCGCGAGGGCGTCGCCCATCGTCGCTCCCCCGGCGAAGAGCGCCTCGAGCAGGGACTTCTCCTCGATGGCGCCCACCACCTCGCCGATCACGACGGGGGGCTCGGCCGAGAGCACCGGCATCTGCGAGACGCCGTAGGTGGTCATGATGCCGATCACGTCGTGGACGGTGTCGCTCGGGTGGGCGTGGACCAGCTCGGGCAGCGAACCGGTCTTCGACGCGAGCAGGTCGCGCACCGTGCGCTCGTCGGTGCTGTCCGAGAAGCCGTACGAGCGCATCCACGCGTCGTTGAAGATCTTGCCCAGGTAGCCGCGGCCGCTGTCGGGCAGCAGCACGACGACGACGTCGTCCGGTCCGAGCTCGCGGGCGACGTCGAGGGCGGCGGCCACGGCCAACCCGGACGAACCGCCGACGAGCAGCCCCTCCTCGCGGGCGAGGCGCCGGGTCAGCTCGAACGACCGGGCGTCGGAGGCGGCGATGATGCGGTCGACGACGCTCGGGTCGTAGGCGCTCGGCCAGAAGTCCTCGCCGACGCCCTCGAGCAGGTAGGGCCGCCCGGTGCCGCCGCTGTAGACGCTGCCCTCGGGATCGGCCCCGACGATCTGCACCGCGCCTCCTGAGATCTCCTTGAGGTAGCGACCGGTGCCGCTGATGGTGCCGCCGGTGCCGACGCCGGCGACGAAGTGCGTGATGCGCCCGTCGGTGTCGCGCCAGATCTCGGGCCCGGTCGTCTCGTAGTGGCTGAGCGGGCCGTTCGGGTTGGCGTACTGGTTCGGCTTGAAGGCCCCGGGGATCTCCCGGGCGAGGCGGTCGGAGACGCTGTAGTACGACTCGGGGCTGGTGGGCTCGACGGCGGTCGGGGTGACGACGATCTCGGCGCCGTAGGCCTTCAGCACGTTCCGCTTGTCGTCGCCGACCTTGTCGGGCAGCACGAAGACGCAGCGGTAGCCCCGCTGCTGCGCGACGAGGGCGAGCCCGACGCCCGTGTTGCCGCTCGTGGGCTCGACGATGGTGCCGCCGGGCTTCAGCAGACCCTCGCGCTCGGCGGCGTCGATGATGCGGGTGGCGATGCGGTCCTTCGACGAGCCGCCGGGGTTCAGGTACTCGACCTTGACCAGCACGGTCGCCGTGATGCCCTCGGTCACCTTGTTGAGCTTGACGAGCGGGGTGTCGCCCACCAGGTCGAGGACGGTCTCGGCGTACTTCACGAAGGCTCCGGTTCTCCGCCTCCGTCGTGGGGTGCGGATTCGAGGTGACGGGCTCGGGTCGCGCCGGTGGCGACCAGACGTCGAGTCTATCGAGGCGCCCTGCGACTGTTACGGGGCGAGACCCGCGGGGTCTCCGGCGACGGGTGTCGGACGCCCGGACGGTGCAGACACTGCACGCTGTGACCTTCCTTTCAGCGTCGTGTGACCGAGAATGGGTCGGCTACTCCGATGTCACATCGGCCCCTTCTCACGACAGGACCTCACATGGCCAACGGCAACAACGACAAGCCCTCGGTCAAGCAGCAGCGCGACGCGCGGCGTCAGGAGAAGGTCGCCGCGCTCAAGAAGCAGCAGGAGAGGGCGAAGCGCAACCGCCTGATCGGCATCGTGACCGGCTCCGTCGCCGGTCTGGCCGTGATCGGCATCGTCGTCGCCTTCGTCGTCACCAGCGGGCAGCCGCGCGAGAACCCGCGCGACATCGTCGTCGAGGGGGCCCAGACCTTCTCCGACCTCACCGCGAACCACGTCACCGGCCCGGTCGACTACGCCCAGACCCCTCCGGCGGGCGGCGACCACAACCAGATCTGGCTGAACTGCGGCGTCTACACCGAGCCGGTGCCCAACGAGAACGCCGTCCACGACCTCGAGCACGGCGCCGTCTGGTTCACCTACGACCCCGCTCAGGTGAGCGAGGCCGAGATCGAGGAGCTCCGCGACTTCGCCCCCAGCACCTACGCCGTCGTCTCGCCCTACGAGGGCCTCGACTCCCCCATGTACGTCTCCGCGTGGGGCGCGCAGCTGCCGTTCGCCAACGTGACCGACGACGAGGAGGCCGTCTCCGACTTCGTCACCAAGTACTGGAAGTCCGGCGACGCCCCCGAGCCCGGCGCCCCCTGCACCGGCGGTGTCGACGGAGCAGGCAAGATCGCGTGACCGACGCCGACCGTGGCGGTACCGGGGCGGGTGTCGTCGACCCGACCCGCGCCTCCCGGGGTCGCCGCATCCGGTTCGTGGTCGCCGCGGCCCTCAGCATCGCCCTCGTGCTGCTGATCGGCATCGCCGTCGGTCGGCTCAGCTCGCCGAACCCGGTCACGCCCGGCACCGAGAGCGTCGAAGCGGGCTTCTCGCGCGACATGCAGGTGCACCACGAGCAGGCCGTGCGGATGGCCATGATCGTCCGCGACCGCACCGACGACCCGGCGACGCGGTCGATGGCCTACGACATGGCGCTGACGCAGTCGCAGCAGGCCGGGCAGATGTTCGCCTGGCTCGAGCTCTGGGGGGTGCCGCAGGCCCCCTCCGAACCGACCATGACCTGGATGTCGCGGCCGACCCTCGACGGTTCGTACGGCGACCACGAGCACACCCCGTCCGGAGGCGCGGGCGGCTCGGCCACGCCGGTCGCCACCCACGAACCCGGCGGTCCGATGCCGGGGCTCGCCACCGACGAGCAGCTCGCCGCGCTCGAGGCGGCCAGCGGCGTCGAGGCCGAGCGCATGTTCCTGACCCTGATGATCGCCCACCACCGCGGCGGGGTCGAGATGGCCGACGCCGTGCTCGCCCGCAGCGAGAACCGTCAGGTGCGGGTCTTCGCCACCGGCATGGTGCAGAGCCAGGAGAGCGAGATCGACGCGATGGAGGACATGCTCGCCGAACGCGAGTAGGCCGGCGCCCAGCCGAGGGGCGCTCCGCGACGGGGCCGCCGCAGAGCTCAGCCGGTCGTGACCTGCTGCCCGTAGAGCTCCGCGTACACGCCGCCCAGGGCGACCAGTTCGTCGTGCGTGCCCCGCTCGACCACGCGCCCGGCGTCGACGACGAAGATCACGTCGGCGGCCCGCACGGTCGAGAGCCGATGCGCGATGGCGATCGTGGTGCGGCCGCGGGCGGCGGTGTCGAGCGCCTCCTGCACGACGCGCTCCGAGACCGTGTCGAGCGCGCTGGTGGCCTCGTCGAGCACGAGCACCGCAGGGTCCTTCAAGAGCACCCGGGCGATTGCGATGCGCTGCTTCTCGCCGCCCGACAGCCGATAGCCGCGCTCGCCGACGACCGTGTCGTAGCCCTCGGGGAACGACGCCACGGTGTCGTGGATGTTCGCCCGCCGGGCCGCGTCGACGATCTGCTCGTCGGTGGCGTCGGGCCGGGCGTACCGGAGGTTGTCGGCGATGGTCGCGTGGAAGAGGTACGTCTCCTGGCTGACGATGCCGATGTGCTCGACGAGGGACTCCTGGCGCAGCTCGCGGACGTCCGTCCCGGCGAACCGCACCGCGCCTCCGGAGACCTCGTAGAACCGCGGGATCAGATACGACACCGTCGTCTTGCCGGCCCCGCTCGGTCCGACGAACGCGGCGAACTGACCCGGCGCGATGTCGAACGAGACCCCGTCGAGGGTCCGCTGGCCGGGCTCGGCGTCGGGGTACGAGAACGACACGTCGTCGAACTCGACCCGGCCGAGACGCGACTCGTCGACGGTGCGCGCCGAGGGGTTGTCGTCGATCGCCGGGTGCAGGTCGAGGTACTCGAAGATGCGCGCGAAGAGCGCGCCGGACGTCTGCAGGTCGAGGGCGACCCGCA
Source organism: Frigoribacterium sp. CFBP9029 (assembly GCF_034045305.1). Classification (NCBI taxonomy): domain Bacteria; kingdom Bacillati; phylum Actinomycetota; class Actinomycetes; order Micrococcales; family Microbacteriaceae; genus Frigoribacterium; species Frigoribacterium sp. CFBP9029. Next base: position 236,113 of record NZ_JAXCWB010000005.1, on the reverse strand, counting down.
GCAGCCCCATGAGGGGGAACGTCAACCGCGCCTGCACCGTCGTGAAGGCGACGATCGTGCCCGCCGTCACCGGCACGTCGCGGAGGATCAGCCAGGCCGCCACGAGGTAGATGACCGCGGGGATCACCGACAGGAAGATCTGCACGACCGCGAAGAACCACTGCCCGCTCATCTGCTGGCGCACCTGCAGACCGATCTGGGTCCGGTTCTCGGCCGAGTAGCGCTCGATCTCGGCCCTCTGCTGGTTGAAGCTCTTCGCCAGCAGGATCCCGCTGACGCTGAGCGCCTCCTGCGTGATGGCGGTCATGTCGCTCAGCGACTCCTGCGTCTCCGTGGCGATGCGCGCCCGCACCTGGCCGACCCGGCGCTGGGCGACCACCAGCAGAGGGAGCAGGATCACCGTCACGACGGTCATCTGCCAGCTGAGCACGAGCATCGAGACGAAGGCCGCGATGACGGTGACGGTGTTGCCGAGCACGCTCGAGATCGTGTTGCTGAGGACGTTCGCGACTCCGCCGACGTCGTTCTGCAGCCGCGACTGGATGACACCGGTCTTGGTGCGGGTGAAGAACGCCAGCTCCATGTTCTGCAGGTGACCGAACAGCCGGATCCGCAGCGCCCCCATCACCTTGTTGCCGACCGTCGCGGTCAGGAAGGTCTGCCAGACGCCGATGCCCGCCGACAGCACCCAGAGTCCGATCATCGCCCCGACGAGCTCGAGCAGCACCGGCACGTCCGGGCCACCGCTCGGGAACAGCCCGCGGTCGAAGGCCTGCTTCGTGAGCAGGGGCGGCAGCACGCTGATCGCGGCCCCGATGAACACGAGCACGACGGTGACGACCAGAGCCCGCTTGTGCGGCCCGAACAGCCCGCGGATGCGTCGCAGCAGATGCGGCACCCGGGGGGCCTCGGCGTTGGCCGCCTTCTGCGCCCGGGCGTCGCCGCTCGAGACGCGACCGGGGCGCGTCCCGCCGCCGCGCATCCCGCCGCCCGAGGCGACGGAGTCCATCCTGCTCATCCGCCAACGGTACGCCGAAGACCATCGGGGTACACGTTCGGCCCCCATTTCAGGGCGCTTACGACCAATTGATCGATGGAGCGGAGATGTCACCTTAGTATGAGCGCGACGGATGGACGACCACCATCCCGACGCCGTAGTCCTCGTACCCGACCGAGGAACCCCGATACGGCAGAGGTTAGGACCCGTGAACACGCCTGACGATACGGCCGCCGACTACCCGAGCGCCGAGATGCAGCCCGCCGACCACCGGGCTGCCCTCGACGCGATCGAACGCGCCTGGACGAGCATCGCGCCCCTGCAGGGGGCCCGACTGCGCGAAGCCATCCGTTCGACGCCCGAAGACGAGTGGCGGGGCCGCCCGCGCATCCTGCTGGCCCTCGCCGCCAGCCACCGCTCCGTCGGCTCGCGCTCGCGCAGCGCCGCGCTGCCCTGGTTCCGAGGGGTCGCCAAGGCCATCGACGCCGATCCGACGATGTCGCTGGAGGTGCGGGCCGGCTACCACATCCATCTCGCCGCCGCGCTGCGGTCGCTCGGCAACCTCGTCGTCGCCCACGAGCACCTCGAGGTGGCTCGCACCCTGATCGAGAACGACACGACCGAGTCCATCAGCACGCGCATCTCGCTCAGCGCCTCGTTCTCGCTGCAGCTCGGACTGATCCGCGTCCACTACGGCGAGTACGACCAGGCCCAGTTCGCCCTCGGCCTCGCCGGCGGCCTCGCCGTCGAGCACCTGAGCCTCGCCGAACGCGTCGAGTGCCTCTCGGCCCTGGCGTACGTCGCGATGCTGCTGGGCGACTTCCGCCTCGCCGACGAGCACCTCGAGGCGGCCGAGGCGCTGGCCGAGGGCACAGAGCTGATGTCGAGCGTCTTCGCCGCGCTCGCGCAGATCACCCGGCTGCAGCTCGCGCTCGAACGCGGCGAGCCCGGCGTCGCCGCCCCCGTCGAGTCCGTCCGGCTCGCCACCCGCGGCAGCGACTGGGAGGCGCACGGCTGGTTCGCCGAGGCCCACGCCTGCCTCGTCGAGCGCCGCTACATCGAGGTGCTGGACCTGCTGGCCCGGATCACCCGGCTGGTCGACGCCTTCACCGGCACGTCGACGCTGCCGGCCGCCATCGCGTCGCTGCGGTCCGAGACGATGCGCTGCCTCGGTCAGCCGCAGGAGGCGCGGCGTCTCGCGGCCCCGCTCGTCCCGACCCCGAGACACATCCAGTGCCCGGCCCGCGTGCTCGCGCTCGTGCACCTCGCGGCCGGCGAACCGGAGGCCGCGCTCGACGCCCTCGAGCCCTGCCTGGTGCTCGGCGACCTCCACAGCGACCGCACGATGCCGCACGTCCACGCGATCGTCGCCGCCGCGCACCTGGCCCTCGGCGAGACGGCCCGGGCCGACATCGCGTTCGACCGGTCGCTCCTGGCCGCCGGGCGCAACGAGTCGGTGTGGATGTTCTCGACCCTCGGGGACGACGTGCTGCGGCACCTGCTCGAGCGGGCCTCGCACCGCGAGCAGTCGCAGCCGATCCGGGCGAGCCTGGAGCGCCTCCTCGGCTCGTCGGTCGACGCGACACCTCGCCTCGACGAGCCCCTCAGCGACCGCGAGCTCGTGATCGTGCGCCACCTGGCCACCGGGCAGACGCTCGGCCAGATCGGCAGTCAGCTGTTCATCTCGGTCAACACCGTCAAGAGCCATGTGCGGAGCATCTACCGGAAGCTCCAGGCGTCGTCCCGTCGCGAGGCGATGACGAGGGTCCGCGAGCTCGGTCTGCACATCGACGACTGACATTCCCCCTCGGAGGGCGCGGAGGGCGTGATGCGACGCCGAGGGCGCTGCGGGTGCCTGGTAGCCTCTCGCGGTGCCCAGAGACACCGCCTCGCCATCCGCCCGCCTCTCGCTCGCCGCCCAGCTGCGGCAGCGCAAGCCCCTCGAGGCGTTCGCCGCCGAGAGCGACGCGAGCGCCGCGGCGGCCACGGACTCCGCAGGTCGTCCGCGTCTCCGGAGGTCGCTCGGCGTGTGGCACCTGACCGCGATCAGCATCGGGGCGACGCTCGGCACCGGGATCCTCGTCGTGCTCGGCACGGCCGTGCCCCTCGCCGGGCCCGCCGTCTGGATCGCCTTCGTGCTCGCGGGCGTCGCGGCCCTGCTGTCGGCGCTGTCGTACGCCGAGATGGCCGGCAGCGTGCCCGTCTCGGGGTCGAGCTACAGCTACGCCTACGCGACGCTCGGCGAGGGCCTCGCCTGGGTCTGCGGCTGGTGCCTCGTGCTCGAGTACGCCGTGTCGGTCGCCGCGGTGGCGGTCGGCGCCGGTCAGTACGTGAACGAGGCCCTCGGCGTGTTCGGCCTCGCACTCCCCGACGCGATCGCCGAGCCCCCGGGCGCCGGCGGGGTCGTCAACCTGCCCGCGGCCCTGCTCGTCATCGTCGCGATGCTCGTGCTCGTGCCGGGCGCCCGCGAGGGGGCCTGGGTCAACACCGTGCTCGTTGTCGTCAAGATCGGGCTGCTGGTGTTCTTCGTGGCGGTCGCCTTCAGGGCCTTCAGCGCGGGCAACTTCGAACCCCTCGCCCCGATGGGCGCCGCAGGCGTCTCGGCCGCGGCGTCGCGGTTGTTCTTCTCGTACATCGGCTTCGACGCGGCGTCGACGGCCGGCGAGGAGGCGCGCGACCCGAAGAGGGACCTCCCGCGGGCGATCATCGCCTCGATCGTGATCATCACCGTGCTGTACATCCTCGTCGCGGTGGCCGCCATCGGCGCCCGCCCGTGGGAGACCTTCACCGACGGCGAGGCGTCGCTCGTCGCGATCGTGGCCGAGATCACCGGTCAGCCGTGGGTCGCGTTCGTGTTCGCCGTCGCCGCCGTGCTGGCCATCGCGAGCGTCGTCCTCACCGTGCTCTACGGCCAGACCCGCATCTTCGTGTCGATGTCGCGCGACGGACTCGTGCCGAGGGTGCTCGGTCGCATCTCGCCCCGCACGCAGACGCCCGTCGCCGGCACGCTGATCGTCGGCGGCGCGGTCGCCCTCGCGGCGGCGCTGGTGCCCCTCGGCGCCCTCGCCGACGCCACGAGCATCGGCACACTGTTCGCCTTCGCCCTCGTCAACGTCTCGGTGATCTGGCTGCGCCGCAACCGGCCCGAGCTCGACCGGACCTTCCGTGTGCCGCTCTACCCGGTCGTGCCGGTGCTCGGCTGCGCCTTCTGCGTGCTGCTGATGGTGACGCTCGGCTGGATCACCTGGCTCGCGTTCGGCGTCTGGATGCTGGTCGGCGCGGCGGTGTACCTCGGGTACGGGCGCCGGCACTCGGTGCTCGCCCGCGCCTCCTGACGGCCCGTTCCGGTTCGACGGGTCGCCGTCACTCGGTGCTCGCGTGCGTTTTTCGAGGGCACGATCCGGTTCGGCGGGTTCCTGTCACTCGGTGCTCGCGTGCGTTTTCCGAGGGCACGATCCGGTTCGGCGGGTCGCCGTCATTGGGGGGGGGCGGCGGCGCGCCCCGCGCCCCCCCGCAGAGCG
>NZ_JAXCWB010000005.1:143752-231585 GCF_034045305.1 Frigoribacterium sp. CFBP9029 | reverse complement strand
GCGGCGGGTCAGCGCTGACCCGCCGCCGATGACAGGAACCCGCCGAAGCCCCTGCCACGCTCGCACGCACGCACGCACGCACGCACGGGCACGCGCACGGGGCGCGACGGCGAAAGGCGCCACCCCGGAGGGTGACGCCTTTCGTGTGAAGCGGTGAAGCGGAATTACTTGAGGGTGACGGTGGCGCCGGCAGCCTCGAGCTGGCCCTTGGCCTTCTCGGCGGCTTCCTTCGAAGCACCCTCGAGGACGGTGCTGGGGGCACCGTCGACGACGGCCTTGGCCTCGCCGAGACCGAGGCTCGTGAGCGCACGGACCTCCTTGATGACCTGGATCTTCTTGTCGCCAGCAGCCTCGAGCACGACGTCGAAGGCGCTCTGCTCTTCGACCTCTTCAGCGGCGGCGGCGGGGCCGGCGGCACCGGCGGCGGCCACGGGGGCAGCAGCGGTGACCTCGAAGACCTCTTCGAACTTCTTCACGAAGTCGCTGAGCTCGATGAGCGTGAGCTCCTTGAAGGCCTCGATCAGTTCGTCCTGCGTGAGCTTCGCCATGGTGTTCTCCTTATGGGTTTTCTAAAGTGTGGGTTGGTACGACAGCTGTTCAGCTGTCGCTTTCCTGCTTGGCACGCAGCGCCTCGACCGTGCGAACGGCCTGCGACAGCGGTGCCTGGAACAGGTAGGCAGCACCGAACAGCGAAGCCTTGAAGGCGCCGGCCAGTTTGCCCAGCAGCACCTCTCGGGATTCGAGATCGGCGAGCTGCTTGACCTCGTCTGCCGTGAGCGGGTTACCGTCGAAGTAACCGTTCTTCACGATCAGAGCGGGGTGTGCCTTGGCGAAGTCACGCAGGCTCTTGGCGACGGCGACAGGGTCTCCGTGCACGAAGGCGATCGCAGAAGGTCCGACGAGTTCGTCGTCGAACGAGCTGATTCCGGCGTTGTTCGCCGCGATCTTGCTGAGCGTGTTCTTCACCACGGCGTACGTCGCGTCTGCACTGATGGACTTGCGGAGCTCTTTCAGCTCGGCAACAGTGAGACCGCGGTACTCGGTGAGCAGAACGGCGGTCGAGTCACGGAAGTTCTCCGTGAGCTCGGCGACCGATGCTTCCTTGTTCGCCATGGCTCTCCTAAAACGTGGGTGTGCCGGTAGCCCCCCGGCCTCGAACGCTGCACGCCTCAGGTCTGAGATCAGAGGACTGATCTCGGGTCTGAGGTGTTCAGCACAAAGAAAAAAGCTCCGGCGCAAGCGCACGGAGCTGGATCTCTTCGAGAAGAGGAACGACTTCACACACCTGCGCTGGTCGCTCTCTCTCGAGAACCTTCGGCATCCGTCTGCGAGCAGGCGAACACGACCGGCGGTCTTGGGCTGTGAACAGAGTAGACGCAGGAGGCGCGATCACGCAAGTCGCGCCTCCTGCGTCGGCGTCAGCTCGCGTCGAGCCGAGCGGCGGCCGTCGCGGGGAACGGCAGTCGGATGGTGAAGGCGGCCCCGGCCGGCGAGCTGTCGACGTCGACCCGACCGCCGTGCGCCTGCACCACGGCCTGCACGATCGCCAGGCCGAGACCGGTCGATCCGGCTTTGCGCGACCGCGAGCTGTCGGCCCGGGCGAACCGCTCGAACAGCACGGGCAGCACCCCGGGGTCGATGCCCGGGCCCTCGTCGGCGACCCGGACGACGGCGGCGCCCGGCTCGACCGAGAGCGTCACGTGCACGCGGGTGCCGTCGGGCGTGTGGGTGCGGGCGTTCGTCAGCAGGTTGGCGACGATCTGGTGCAGCCGCATGCCGTCGCCCGAGACGACCACGGGTTCGTCGGGCACGTCGACGTCGACGTCGTGCGACGGCCCGGCCACGTGCGCGTCGTTCACGGCGTCGAGCACGATGCGGGTCAGGTCGACGTCGGCGAGCACGAGGTCGCGCCCCTCGTCGAGTCGGGCCAGCAGCAGGAGGTCCTCCACGAGCGAGGTCATCCGCAGCGCCTCGGACTCGATCCGCCCCATGGCGTAGACGACGTCGTCGGGCAGATCGGTGTTCATGCGACGGGTGAGCTCGGCGTAGCCGCGCACGGACGCGAGCGGGGTGCGGAGCTCGTGCGAGGCGTCGGCGACGAACTGCCGCACCTTGTTCTCGGACTGCTGCCGCGCCTCCAGCGCTCCGGCGACGTGGCCGAGCATGCGGTTCAGCGACGCGCCGACGCGACCGACCTCGGTGCGGGTGTCGGTGTCCTGCTCGTCGACGCGCTCGGCGAGCGCCACCTCGCCGCGGTCCAGCGGCAGCTCGGCGACCCGGAGGGCCGTGTCGGACATCCGCTGCAGCGGCCGCAGCGCCGATCGGACCACAGCGAACGCGATGGCGATCGCGACCGCGAGACCGACGATCGTCACGGCGGCGATGGCGACGACCATGACGGTGATGGTGCGGTCGACGCTGCCGGTGGGCAGACCGACGACGAGATAGGCCGGCGTCGAGCTCGACAGGAGGGTGCCCCGCAGGGCCTCGACCCGGTACGACCCGAGATCGCCGCCGAGGTCGACCGTCATCGCCGGCGTCCGCCCGTCGCCGTCGACGGGGCTCTCGACGACGGCGGCCAGCGAGTCGCCCGACGCACCGAGGTCGACGGTCTCGAGGTCGCCCCCGTCGGTGATGCGGTAGGCGGCCCGCACCACTCCGTCGACGACCACGGCGGTCACCGTGCCGGGAGCCTGACGCGGTCCGTTGAGCTCGTCGCCGTCGGGCGAGAGGGAGGGCGCGGACGCGCCGCCCTGAGAAGCCGCCCGCGTGGTCGCCCCGGCGAGCTCGCCGTCGAGCTGGTCCATCAGCGACACCCGCAGCACGAGCACGCTGAGCGAGCCGATCACGACGGTCAGCAGCACGACGAGCGCCACGATGCTGAGGATCAGACGCTGCCGCAGGGTGAGGGGGCCGGCGACGCCGGGCATGCTCCGCCCGAGGCGCCGCCAGGAATTCCGGAGGCGCGACCCGGTCGGAGAGGGCAGGGGCCGACTCACGAGACGGGCTTGATCACGTAACCCACGCCGCGCACGGTGTGGATCATGGCCTCCTCGCCGGCGTCGATCTTCTTGCGGAGGTACGAGATGTAGATCTCGACGACGCTCGACTTGCCGCCGAAGTCGTAGCTCCAGACCCGGTCGAGGATCTGCGCCTTGCTCAGCACCCGACGCGGGTTCCGCATCAGGAACCGGAGCAGCTCGAACTCGGTCGCCGTCAGCTCGATCTCGCGATCGCCTCGGTGCACCTCGTAGCTCTCCTCGTCGAGCACGAGGTCGCCCACCGTGATGCGCGAGTCGGCGCTCTCGCTGAGCGCGGACGCCGAACGACGGATCAGCCCGCGGAGTCGAGCCACGACCTCCTCGAGGGAGAACGGCTTGGTGACGTAGTCGTCGCCCCCGGCGGTGAGCCCCTGCACGCGGTCCTCGACGGCGTCCTTCGCGGTGAGGAACAGGATCGGGGTGTCGTCGCCGCCCTGACGGAGGCGGCCGAGCACCTGGAGACCGTCGATGTCGGGCAGCATCCAGTCGAGCACCATCGCGTCGGGCTTGAACTCGCGGGCGAGCGTCAGCGCGCTCTGCCCGTCGGAGGCGGCCTTGACGTCCCACCCCTCGTACCGGAGCGCCATCGAGAGCAGGTCGGTGAGGCTGTTCTCGTCGTCGACGACGAGAACTCGGAGAGGCGATCCGTCGGCCCGGGTGAGTCTCGGGGCGGCTGCGGTGGCGGGGGGCGTCGTGGTCACATTCTCCAGTATCGGGAGATTCCTATGAGCGGACTGTGCAGCGCCGATGGACGAGCCGTGACGTCGCTCAGGCGAGGGGGTAGTCGGCGCAGGCGAAACGGGACGAGTCGGGCGACCAGCCGGGCACGTTCACCGTGCCCTGGCCGCCGAACAGCGCGAGGACGTCGTGCGGCGTCGCCCCCGGCTCGGGCAGGCCGTCGCCGCCGAGCGGGAGGGTGCGCAGCACGACGTCGCGGTTCTCGGGGTGACCGAGCGTCCCCGGCTCGAACGAGACGTAGAGCAGAGTGCAGCCGTCAGGCGACACGTGCGGGAACCAGTTCACCCGCTCGTCGTGCGTCACCTGCACCGCCCCCGCGCCGTCGAGACCCGTGCGGAACAGCTGAGCGTGACCGGCGACTCCCCCGGAGGCGCGCTCCGAGTTGAACCACAGCCGGGCGCCGTCGGGAGCGAACTCGGCCCCGTCGTCGGGGTGCTCGTCGTCCGTGACCGGGGTGGCCGCGCCGTCGGACACCGCGACCAGGGCGACGTTCGTGCGCCAGTCGACCCGCGCCTCCTCGGCTCCGGGGTCGGCGACCGGCGCCGGCAGGGCGCCCACGATCACGCTGAGCGTGCCGCCGTCGGGCGAGACCCCGTGCAGGTAGTTCTTGTGGTTGCGCCCCTCGGGGTGCGGACGCGTGACGCGGCGGGCCGACTCCCCCGCGGGTACGCCCTCCCACGGGATCTCGTAGACGTGCCCGTCACGGGCGCTGACGAAGACGACCGACCCGTCGGGCGCGATCACGTGGTCGTTGTTGATCTCGGGCACGTCGCCCATCGGCACGGCCTCGAGCGCGGTCTCGTCGACGGCGCGGGCGTCGACCGGCAGGCGCCAGAGCAGACCGTCGCCGTTGACGACCAGCCAGCGGCCGTCCGGGCTCCAGTTGGGTGCCTCGACCAGCAGGGTGCGGCTCTCGAAGACGGTCTCGGTCGCCCCGGTCGCGGGGTCGACGATCAGCACGCGGCAGCGCTGGCCGGGGAGGAGGGTGCGGGGCATGTCGAGGTCTCTCGGGCTACTGGTTCGAGAAGGCGGAGTCGAAGGAGGCGGTGGGCCGCTTCCAGAGCAGCGAACGGATGTGCGCGAGCGCCTCGGGAGCGCCGTGCAGGCGGTCCATGCCCGCGTCCTCCCACTCGATCGAGATGGGGCCGTCGTAGCCGATGGAGTCGAGGGCGCGGAAGGCGTCCTCCCAGTTCATGTCGCCGTGACCGGTGGAGACGAAGTCCCAGCCGCGCCGCGGGTCGCCCCAGGGCAGGTGCGAGCCGAGCACGCCCGACCGACCCGACGGCGGCTTGATCCGGGTGTCCTTGCAGTCGACGTGGTAGATCCGGTCGGCGAAGTCGGTGATGAAGCCCACGGTGTCGACGCCCTGCCAGAGCATGTGCGAAGGGTCCCAGTTGAAGCCGAACGCCTGACGGTGCTCGATGGCCTCGAGGGTGCGGACGCTCGTCCAGTGGTCGTAGGCGATCTCGCTGGGGTGCACCTCGTGCGCGAACCGGACCCCCTCGGCGTCGAAGACGTCGAGGATGGGGTTCCAGCGGTCGGCGAAGTCCTGGTAGCCGGCGTCGATCACCGAGGCGGGCACCGGGGGGAACATCGCCACGTAGGGCCAGATCTTCGAGCCGGTGAAGCCGACGACGGTGTCGACCCCCATCTTGCGGGCGACGCGCGCGGCGCGCTTCATATCGTCGGCGGCGCGCTGCCGCACGCCCTCGGGGTCGCCGTCGCCCCAGGTCGAGGGGCGGACGATGGCCTGGTGTCGGAAGTCGATCGGATCGTCGCACACGGCCTGCCCGGTGAGGTGGTTCGAGATCGCCCAGACCTTCAACCCGTGACGGTCGAGCACCTCCAGTCGCGACCGCAGGTAGGCGTCGTCGACGTCCGCTCGCTCGAGGTCGAGGTGGTCGCCCGATGCGGCGATCTCGAGCCCGTCGTACCCCCAGCCGGCCGCGAGCGCGGCGACCTCCTCGAAGGGCAGGTCGGCCCACTGGCCGGTGAACAGGGTGACGGGGCGGGAGCTCTCGGTCATGGGTCCTTCTCGTTCGGGGCGGTCGTCGGTCTCGGCGCGGGTGCGGTCGCCCTGCTCAGGGCACGTCGACCCAGGTGCGGCCGGCCGCCGAGTCGAGCACGGCCTCGGTGACCCGTGCCGCCCGCAGGCCGTCGGCGAAGGTGGGCAGCCCCTCGGGCGCGCCGCCGCGGACGGCGTCGTGGGCGTCGCGGACGAACGCCGCGAAGGCGTCGACGTACCCCATCGGGTGGCCGGCCGGCACGGTCGAGAGCCGTGCGGCGTCGGGCGAGAGGATCGACGCGTCGCGCGGCACCAGGCGTGCGCCCGAGCGGCGGCCGACCCAGAGGGTCTCGGGCTCCTCCTGCGAGAACTCGAGGCTCTCGGCGGTGCCCGACACGTCGAGCAGGAGGCGGTTCTTCCGACCCGGGGCGACCTGCGACACGAAGAGGGTCCCGATCGCACCGCCGAGGGTCTCGAAGACCACCGCGGCCTCGTCCTCCGTGTCGACGCGGGTGCCGCCCCGGCTGTCGTGCGCGCGGTTGGTGGTCGACGTCAGCCGCGCCAGCCGATCGCCGATCACGAACTCGAGCAGATCGACCAGGTGGCTGCCGATGTCGGCGAACGCCCGCGACGGCCCGCCGGCCGCCGAGTCGACCCGCCAGTCGACGTCGCCGCTGTCGAGCAGCCAGTCCTGGAGGTACGAGCCCCGCACGCTGAGCACCCGACCGGCCTCGCCCGCCGCGACCCGGGCCCTGGCCTCGCGCACCATCGGGTGGTAGCGGTAGACGAACGGGACGGCGCCGACGAGTCCGCCCGCGGCGGCGGCCTCGACCAGAGCCGTCGCCTCGGCGGCCGAGGTCGCCAACGGCTTCTCGCAGATGACGTGCTTGCCCGCCGCGAGCGCCGCGAGCGCCACCGGGGCGTGCGTCGCGTTCGGCGAGCAGACGTGGACCACGTCGACCCGCGGGTCGCGCACGAGGTCGTCGACCGTCTCGTGCGCGGTGTCCACGCCGAGAACGCCGGCCGCGCGGCCGGCGCTCGAGGCGCTGGACGAGGCGAGGGCGACCACTCGGGCACCGGCCGCCCGTGCCGCGCCGGCGTGGACGCGGGCCATGAAGCCCCCGCCCACGATGCCGACACGGAGCGGTTCGACCGGAGCCGCGCCTCCGGCGGTCTCCCCCTGGAGGGCGAGACCGACCGCCGCGACCTCGCCCGGAGGGGTCACTTCACGGCCCCCGACGAGAGCCCGGTGATCAAGTGTCTCTGCACGAGCATGAAGCCTATGAGAACCGGCAGCGACACCACGACCGAGGCGGCCATGAGCTGGTTCCAGTAGACGTCCTGCTGCGACGCGTAGGCCCGGAGTCCGATCGACAGGGTGCGGGTGTCCTTGCTGGTCAGCACCGAGGCGAAGAGCACCTCGCCCCAGGCGGTGATGAAGGCGTACACGGCGACGGCGATGATGCCGGGCTTCGCGACCGGGATGATCACGCGGAACAGGGCGCCGAGGCGACCCGTGCCGTCGATCATCGAGGCCTCCTCCAGCTCTTTCGGGATGGACGCGAAGTACCCCGTCAGCATCCAGATCGAGAACGGCAGCGAGAAGGTCATGTACGTGATGATCAGCCCGAGGTAGCTGCCCGTCAGCTGCACCCCGACCGTGCGCTGGATCTGCACGAAGATGAGGAACAGCGGCAGGAGGAACAGGATGCCGGGGAACATCTGCGTCGACAGGACGACCAGGCTGAAGCTGCGCTGGCCGCGGAACCTCATGCGGGCCAGGGCGTAGGCGGCCAGCACGGCCATCGACACCGACAGGATCGTCGCCGACACCGTGACGATCAGGCTGTTCTTGAAGTACGTCGCCAGGGGCACCGTCTGCCAGATCTGCACGTACGGCTCGAGCGTCACCCGCGAGGGGATCCAGGTGAACAGCCCCTGCACGTCGGCGAGCGGCTTGATCGAGGTCGTGAGCACCACGTAGAGCGGGATGACCACGACCAGCGACAGGAACGCCAGCCCGAAGAAGCGGAAGATCTTGAAGCCGCGGGTCTCAATCATTGTCGTTCTGTCCCTTCGGGAGCACCATGCGGATGTAGAACGCCGAGGCGATCAGCAGGACCACCAGGAGCATGACGCTCATGGCACCGCCGAGACCGAAGTTCCAGTTGTTGAACGACTGCTGGTAGATCAGCGGCGAGATCAACGTCGCCTGCTCGGGCGACGCCGGGCCGAAGAGCACGTACGGCACGTTGAACTGGTTGAAGATCCAGAGGCTCATGATCAGCAGCAGCACCGCGTTCGCGGGCTTGACCATCGGCAGCGTGATCTGCGTGAACTGCTTCCAGAGGCTCGCGCCGTCGAGGCTGGCGGCCTCGTAGACGTCGCCCGGGATGTTCTGCAGCGCGGCCAGCAGCATCAGGAACGCGAACGGCCAGAACTGCCATGCGGTGACGATGACGATGGCCCAGAACGAGTTGCCGCCGAGCAGCCAGAAGGGGCGGTCCTGCAGGATCCCGAGGTCGTCGACCAGGAACCGGTTGATGGCGCCGTCGCGCTGGTTGAACATGAACGCCCAGGCGATCGTGCCGACGTACGAGGGCAGCGCGTAGGGCACCAGGAAGAGCGTGCGGAGCACGCCGCGGCCCTTGAACGAGCTGGTCAGCAGCACCGCTCCGAGCATGCCCATGCTCCAGGCGATCGCGACGACGATCACGGTGAAGAGCAGCGTCCGCCCGAGCGCCCCGTAGAGCTGCGTGGCGATCGGCGAGCTCGGGTCGAGCGCGGTGACGAAGTTCTGCAGCCCCACGAAGGGGGCGTTGACCCAGTTCGCGATGCTCAGCTGGTTGAGGGTGATGAAGGCGATCCAGATGCCGAGCACCATCGGGACGATGTGGACGAGCAGCTCGGCCAGGGCGGCCGGCGTGACCAGGAGGTACGCCAGGGGTGAGCGGTGCCTCTTGCGTTTCGCGGGCTCGATCGGAGCCAGCTGATGCGGATCGGGCGGCGTGTCCTTCTCGGACGTCGCGGGGGGCAGGACGTTGACGGTCATGAGGGTCCTCTCGGGGCCTCGGCCGGGGCGGCCGGTCGTCGATCGACCGGCCGCCCCGACCTGCAGCGGTGGGACGGGCTACTGACCCGAGCTCATCTGGCTGTTCGCGTCCTCGAGGGCCGACTTCACGTCGTCCTCGCTGACGGAACCGCCCTGGGCAGCGGTGGCGAGGAGTCCCTTGACGGCGGTGCCGACCAGGGTCTCCATCTGTCCCTCCGAGGGGAAGAGGGGCATCGGCTGGGCGTGGTCGGCGAGCGTGACCTGCTTCAGCTTGATGGTCTCCGACTGGAACGCCGGGTCGTCGTACGCGCTGGTGACGACGGGCAGCGAGCTGAACGACTGGTTCAGGTAGACCTGCTCCTCGTCGCTCGTGAGGTGCTTGACGAAGTCGATCGCCGCATCCTTGTTGTCCGAGTTGTCGAAGACGCTGACGTTGATGCCGGCGACGTGGCTCTGCGTGCCGAGCAGGCCTGTCGCGTCGGCGCTCTCCATCGGCACCGGTGCGGCGGCGTAGTCCGTGAAGTCACGGGCGGCGAGGTTCGCGTCGGGCGCCTGGTCGAAGAACATCGCGGCCTGACCGTCGGCGAAGGTCGCCGCCATGTCGGAGCCGTTGACGCTCTCGGCGTCGGAGGGCGAGACGACCTTGTCGACGGCCATGAGGTCGACCCACTGCTTGACGCCCGCGACGACGCCGTCGTTCGCGAAGTCGGGCTCGCCGCTGTCGTCGTAGAGGGCCCCGCCGTTCTGCAGACCCCGGACGAACGCCTGGTGCGAGTTGTTCGAGATGCTCGAGCCCGCCATGGTCACGCCCCACTGGTCGATCTCGCCGTCGCCGTCGGTGTCGATCGTCAGCTTCTTGGCGTCCTCGACGAACTCGTCCCACGTGGCGGGCGGGTCGGTGATGCCGGCCGCCTCGAACATGGCCGTGTTGTAGTACAGCGAGTACGAGAGACCGTAGAGCGGCACCGACGTCGGAGCCTGCCCCTCGGCGCCACCGGTCGCGAAGCTGGACTGCACGAAGCGGTCCTGCCCGCCGACGGCCTCGAGCGGGTCGCCCTCCCACGGGACGAACGCGCCGCTCGACTGCAGCGACACCGCCCACGTGTTGCCGATGTTCAGCACGTCGGGGCCCTCGCCGCTCGACACGGCGGTGAGGATGCGGTTGTAGAGGTCGGACCACGGGATGACCTCGAGCTCGACCTCGACCCCGGTCTCCTCCGTGTAGCGGTCGATGGACTCCTGGAGGATCTCCGCGTCCTTCTCGACCGTGGGGGCCTGGTTGCTGGCCCAGTACGTGATCGTCTTGCTGTCGCCGTCGCCGCCTGAGGCGGAGCAGGCGGTCATCGACCCTGCGGCCACGACTCCTACGGCCAGTGCTGCGATCCAACGGGTCTTGTTCGTCATGACTTCTCCTGGTGTCTCATCTTCGAGATTTCTCTTCTTCGAGTAGGGAAGGTGCTGGTGGTGCTGTGCGTCTCTGGTGCTGTGTCTCTGGTGCTGTGTCTCTGGTGCTGTGCGTCGGTGGTGCGGTCTGTGGGGTGGGGCGGGAGGTGCTGCGGCCCGGGGCCCCGGGTGCCGGTCTCGTCGTCGAGGGGCGCCCGGGGCCGGGCGTCGGTGGCGGTTCAGCCGAGGGTCGCGACCGAAGGGTCCCAGTCCTCCGGCAGCTCGGGTGTCGGTTCGAGGGTCGAGTCGACGACGACGCCCTCGTGGCGATCGGCCGACTCGGCGAGCGAGACCATGACGTCGAGCACGTGGAACGCGAGCTCGCCGGGCACCCGCTCGCGCCGACCGCCACGGATGGCCTGCGCCAGCTCGGCGACGCCGGTGCCGCGGGTGAAGGTCGATCCGCTCGACGGCACGACCGTCGGCTCGTCGGCGCCGGTGTGCACGAGCGTGTCGCCCTCGAACTCGTTCGGGTCGGGGAACACGGCCGTGCCCTCGGTGCCGGCGATCTCGACGAAGCCCGCACGGGCCAGCTTCGAGTCGAAGCTGAAGACCGCCTGCGCGCTCGTGCCGCTCTCGAACTCGAGCAGCGCGCTGATGTGCGTCGGCACCTCGACGGGGAACACCGTCCCCGCCTTGGGGCCCGAGCCGATCGTGCGGGTGTCGCGCGCCTTCGACGACGTCGCCGTGACCTTCGCGACCGGGCCGAAGACCTGCACGAGCGTCGTGAGGTAGTACGGCCCGACGTCGAACATCGGCCCGGCGCCGTAGGCGAACAGGAACTCGGGGCTCGGGTGCCACGACTCGGGGCCGGGCACCTGGAACAGCGCCAGCCCGGTGAGAGGCGTGCCGATGTCGCCGCGGCGGACGACGCGGAGACCCGTCTGGAGCCCGGCGCCGAGGAACGTGTCGGGGGCCACGGCCACCCGCACGCCGGCGTCCTTCGCCGCGGCGAGCAGTCGCGCCCCGCTCTCGCGGTCGAGCGCGTAGGGCTTCTCGCCCCAGACGTGCTTGCCGGCGGCGACGGCCTTGAGGGCCACCTCCACGTGAGCGGCCGGGATGGTCAGGTTGACGACGATCTCGACGTCGTCGACGGCGAGCAGGTCGTCGACCGATCCGCTGGCCGGGACGCCCCACTTCTCGGCCTGCGCCGCGGCGCGCGCCTCGTCGATGTCGGCGATGAACAGCACCTTCAGATCGGGGAACCGCGTCAGGTTGCCGAGGTACTGGTCGCTGATGACGCCGGCGCCGATGACGCCGACTCCGACGGGCCCGGTCTTCGCCGCGGCGGAGGGGGCCCCCGAGGAGGCGGTGGTCGCGGAGGCCGTGGTCGTGTCGGTCATGCGCGCACCCCGTCCAGGAACGAGTGGCTCTGCTCGAGCGCCGTGAAGACCTCGCCGTTGTGGTCGTCGAGCTCGACGACGGCGAGCGCCTGCGGTGCGGCGCGCAGGATGTCGCGGACGGGCATCGTGCCCCGGCCGACGGCGACCTGCTCGGTGTCGTCCTTCGTCTTCGGACCGTCCTTGATGTGCAGGAACCGCACGCGGTCGCCCAGGCGGGCGAGCAGCTCGGCAGCGTCCACGCCCCCGACCTCCACCCAGTAGGTGTCGATCTCGAGCACGACGTCGGCGGGCAGCGCCGCCGCGAAGACCTCGAGGGCCGGGGTGCCGTCGATGAGGTTCTCGAGCTCGAACGCGTGGTTGTGATACCCCACGGTGAGACCGTGCGCACGCGCCGCCTCGGCGACCTCGCCCAGCTCGGCGGCGACGGCCTCGACGTCTTCGCGGGTGATCCAGCGCGTCTCGTCGATGTGCGGGTCGATGACCGTCGAGACGCCCAGGCGCACCGCAGCCTCGAAGATCGGCTGGAGGTCCTGTCCGACGAGCTTGGCGTGGGCGCTCGGCGCGGTGAGGCCGGCGGCCGGGAGGGCCTCCGCGTACTCGTCGACCCGTTCGACGAACCCCCACGGCTCGACCTGCGTGTAGCCGATGTCGGCGAGGCGCTGGAGGGTGCCGGGCAGGTCCGCCGCGATGGCGTCCCTGACGGTGTAGAGCTGGACCGAGATCGGTGATGTCACCTGATGGACTCCTCTTCGAGTGGTGGCGGCACCGACGGAACCACCCCCGTTCGGGAGTCGATCGCCGGTGATCGAGACTCACCATAGGACCGCTTCTGTCGACGCGCAAGCAAAAGTCGTCGTGAATCGACGAGCTTGTCTCGATCGTCATCTCCGCCTGTGCTTTACTGCTCACATGTCCGACACGACCCGGTCGTCGGCGCTGGGGAGCGCCGGCGCGAGCGAGCTCTTCCAGCTGCTCCGCGACGGTCGGCCGCGGACTCGCGCCGAGCTCGCGACCATGACGGGGCTGGCCCGCTCGACGATCGGCCTTCGACTCGACGCGCTCATCGAGCTCGGTCTCGTCGGCCCCTTCGCCGACGCGGTCTCCACGGGGGGTCGCCCGCCGTCGCGGGTCGCCCTCGTCCCGTCGGCCAGGGTGGTGCTCGGCGCCGACTTCGGGGCGGGGCATCTGAACGTCGCCCTGACGGATCTGATGGGCGACGAGCTCGCCGTGCTGCGCACCGAGATCGACATCGCCGACGGCCCGGTGGCGGGGTTGACGGCCCTCCTCACCGCGGCCGACACGCTCCTCTCGGGCTTCAGCCGCAGTCGGGACGACCTGATCGGTGTGGGCATCGGCCTGCCCGGCCCCGTCCAGTTCGGCACGGGCCGCCCCGTGAACCCGCCGATCATGCCCGGCTGGGACGGCTTCGACGTGCCCGGCTGGATGCGGCGTCACCTCGACGTGCCCGTGCTCGTCGACAACGACGTCAACATCATGGCCCTCGGCGAGCGCGGTCACGCGTTCCCCGACACCGACCACTTCCTCTTCGTCAAGGTCGCCACCGGCATCGGCTCGGGCATCATCTCGGGCGGTCGCCTGCAGCGCGGCGCGCAGGGGATCGCCGGTGACATCGGGCACGTGCAGATCCCCCGCGGCGCGGGCATCGCCTGCCACTGCGGCAACGTGGGCTGCCTCGAGGCCGTCGCCTCGGGGCCCGCCATCGCCCGCGCGCTGCGCGCCTCGGGCCGCGACGTGGCCGGCGGTCGCGAGGTCATCGATCTCGTCCGTCGCGGCGACATCGAGGCGATCCAGGCCGTCCGGCAGGCCGGTCGCGATCTCGGCGAGGTCCTGACCGCCTGCGTCAACGTCATCAACCCGTCGGTCATCGCCATCGGCGGCTCGATGGCCCAGGCGGGCGAGCACCTCATCGCCGGGGTGCGCGAGATCGTGTACACGCGGTCGATGCCCCTCGCCACCGAGCACCTCAGCATCGTGCAGTCCCGATCGGGCGACCGGGCGGCGATGATCGGGGCGAGCATGCTCGCGATCCACCACGCCCTCTCCCCCGCCGCCATCGACGAGCTCGCCGCCGCGGTCTGACCGCACGAGGCAGGCGCCCGCTCCGAGCGACACGCCCCGAGTCCGGCCGACACGGTCTCCGCCGGTTCGATCGAGCCGCCTCGACGAGCGACAATGGAGGCATGACCGTCGTCCAGCCCATGCTCTCCCTGTGGGACGACGACGAGACCGAGCCCGCGCCTCCTCGGCGACTCCGCCTCCCCGCCCACGAGACCCGCGTGCTGGCCGATTCGACCGACCGCATCGCCTGGCTCCGGGCCCGCAGCCAGGGCATCACGGCCACGGACGTGGCCCGCCTGTCGAGCGCGAAGGCCGTGCAGGCGGTCGTGCTCGACAAGATGTACGGCAACGGCTTCGGCGGCAACGCCTACACCGATCACGGTCGTGCGCGCGAGCCCGAGATCGCCCGCTGGGTGCTGCGCGAGCACGGCATCGAGCCCAGCTCGAAGCTGTTCCACGCCGCCGACCAGCGCCGACACCTCGCGACCCCCGACGGTGTCGCCGTGCGGCCCGACGGCCGGGTCGAGCTCTGCGAGATCAAGACGACCAAGAAGGCGTGGACGAGCATCCCGCGCACGTACCTGCGTCAGGTGTTCTGGCAGCAGTACGTGCTCGGTGCCGAGCGCACCCTCGTCGTCTGGGAGCAGCACCTCGACTTCGTGCCCGTCGACGAGGTGCCCCTCAGCCGCTGGGTCGACCGCGACGACGACGAGATCCACCGCCTCGTGACGCTCGCCGACCACGTGCTCGACACCCTCGCGCGGCAGGCGCCCGTCGACCCCTTCGCGCTCGGTCGCCGCGCGTACGAACCTCCGCCGTACGACCCGCTGCGCTGACTCCGCGGCCGGGCCGCGCGTTGCTGCTCCGCTCGCCCCGTCGAGACTTCTCCGAGCAGTGACACCGTCGAAACACGTCCGACTCACGGTCGCCCTTTACTGGGGAGGACCCGCGAAGGCCGGCCGTGCACCTGACGTGCACTGCGCCCAGGGGTCCGAGGGAGAGCGATGACGACGACGATGGCGACGACGATGCGCGCGATGGTGATCGACGAGACGGGCGGTGCCGATCGGATCGTCGCCCGAGACGTCCCCCGGCCCCGACGGATCGGCAGCGAGGTGCTGATCGAGGTCGTGGCGGCCGGGGTCAACCGCTGCGACGAGGAGGCGCGCGAGGGTCTCGGGGACGGCGTCGCCCCCACCGCGTTCCCCGTCGTACCCGGGCGCGACTTCAGCGGGGTCGTCGTCGAGACGCCGTACGCGGCCCATCCCCTCCGGGTCGGCGACGCCGTCTACGGCATGACCGCGTTCCCCCGAGGAGGAGGCAGCTACGCCCCCTACGTCAGCGTGCCCGCGCAGTCGGTCACCCGCAAACCCCCCGCACTCTCGCATGTCGAGGCGGCGGGTGTGCCGCTCGCGGCCCTGACCGCCTGGGGCCTCGTCGTCGACCTCGCCAAGGCCCACGAGGGCCAGCGCATCCTCGTCCACGCGGGCGCGGGCGGGGTCGGGCACTTCGCCGTGCAGTTCGCCTCGTACTTCGGGGCGCACGTCGTGGCGACGGGTTCGAGTCGGAACTCGGGCTGGCTCCGCGAACTCGGAGCGGCCGAGGTCGTCGACTACTCCGTCTCGGAGTTCGACCGCACGGTGCGGGACATCGACGTCGTGGTCGACCTCCTCGACGACGTCGACGTCGCCAGACGATCGCTCCCGGTTCTCCGACCGGGCGGGCTGCTCGTGCACGCGTCGCCGTCGACCTGGCCCGCCGTCGCCGAGCTGGCGACCGAGGCGGGCGTCCGCTCGACGGGCTTCGCGGTGACCCCCGACGCGGCGACCCTGGCCGTCGTCACGCGCCTCCTCGACTCGGGCGACGTCCGGGTGTACATCGACGACGTCTACGACCTCGCTGACGCGGCGGACGCCCAGCGGAGGCTCGCCCAGGGGCACACCCGCGGCAAGCTGGTGCTGCGCGTCGGCGACGAGTGACCCTGCTGCCGGCCGTGTGTCAGACGGCGCACTCGAGCACGAGGTCGTCGTGCTCGCGACCGCCCACGACGAAGCGCCTCGCACCCACGGTCTCGAAGCCCCGCCCGGCGTAGAACGCCTGAGCGCGCGCGTTCTCGCCGTTGACGCCGAGCCAGACGGACTCGGCGCCATCGGTGGCGGCGGCCTCGAAGACCGCGGCCATCATGCGCGCCGCCACGCCCTGCCCGTGCCGGTCGGGCATCACGTAGAACTTGCTCAGCTCGACCGTGGGCCGGGCCGTCACGGCTGAGGCGACGTCGGCGTCGGACGGCTCGCCCTCGATCAGCATCGCGTAGCCGACGACATCGTCGATCTCCTCGTCGACGGCGACGAGGAGGGTCCGCGCGGGGTCGTCCAGGTACTCGGCGAACCGCTCGGCGCTGAGGGTCGTGGTGACGAACCGGGCGATCTCGACGAGAGGCGTGCCGGGTGGGCAGGCCAGAGGGAACGTGACGGCTGCGACGTGCGCGAGCGGTCGGACGTCGGGAGCGGCGGCGAGGCGGATGGAGACGGTCACCCGGCCATCGTGCCAGGGGACGACGAAGGCCGCCCCGCTCGAGAGCGGGACGGCCTGTCGTGACGATCGGTGTGATCGAGGCTGAAGCCTAGAAGACGTTGATGTCGAGGGGGATGCCGGGACCGAAGGTGGTCGACAGCGTGCCCTTGGTGATGTAACGGCCCTTCGAAGACGACGGCTTGAGGCGGACGACCTCGTCGAGCGCGGCGTCGAGGTTGGTGTTCAGCTGCTCTTCCGAGAAGCCGGCCTTGCCGATGACGAAGTGCACGTTGGAGTGCTTGTCGACACGGAACTCGATCTTTCCGCCCTTGATGTCGTTCACGGCCTGGGCCACGTTCGGCGTCACGGTGCCGGTCTTCGGGTTGGGCATCAGACCGCGCGGGCCGAGGACCTTACCGAGACGACCGACCTTGCCCATGAGCTCGGGGGTCGAGACCGCGGAGTCGAACGACGTGTAACCGCCGGCGACCTTCTCGATGAGCTCGTCGCCACCGACCTCGTCGGCGCCGGCGGCGAGAGCCGCCTCGGCTGCCGCACCGGTCGCGAAGACGATGACGCGGGCGGTCTTACCCGTGCCGTGCGGCAGGATGACCGTGCCACGGACCATCTGGTCCGCCTTGCGGGGGTCGACGCCGAGCTTGAGCGCGACCTCGACGGTCGAGTCGAACTTCTTCGAACCGGTCTCGCGAGCGACGGCGACGGCCTCGCTGGTGCTGTAGAACTTGCCTGCCTCGATCTTCTCGGCAGCGGCGCGGTACGCCTTGGACTTCTGAGCCATGCGGAAATCTCCTGATTTCGAGAGTGTGGTTACGAGCCTGGCCGGCTCTCCCACGGATGTCTGGGGTGGTGGGGTGCCCGGGGGCGAGTGCTTACGCGTCCACCGTGATGCCCATGGAACGGGCGGTGCCGGCGATGATCTTCGCCGCGGCGTCGATGTCGTTGGCGTTCAGGTCGGCCTGCTTGGTGGTGGCGATCTCGCGGACCTGGTCCATGGTCAGCTTGCCGACCTTGTCGGTGTGCGGGGTGCCGGATCCCTTGGCGACGCCGGCCGCCTTCTTGATGAGCTCCGCCGCGGGCGGGGTCTTCAGGATGAACGTGAACGAACGGTCTTCGTACACGGTGATCTCGACCGGGACGACGTTGCCGCGCTGCGACTCGGTCGCGGCGTTGTACGCCTTGCAGAACTCCATGATGTTCACGCCGTGCTGACCCAGGGCCGGGCCGATGGGCGGGGCGGGGTTCGCGGCGCCGGCGTTGATCTGAAGCTTGATCAGACCCGTGACCTTCTTTTTCGGTGCCATTCTTCTTTTCCTTCTTGTGGGTGTCGAGCCGGCTGCGGTCGCAGTCCGCTCTCCCGGTGGCCCGATGGCGGACTCCGGTGATCTGTCGGCGTGGGGTGGTCCGCCCGGAGGCGCACCACGTCACGGAGGTGTTAGAGCTTGGTGACCTGGTCGAAGCTCAGCTCGACCGGTGTCTCACGCTCGAAGAGCGAGACGAGCACCGTGAGCTTGCCGCTCTCGGGTTTGATCTCGTTGATCGTACCGGGAAGACCGGCGAACGACCCCTCTTTGATCGTGATCGTCTCGCCGATCTCGAAATCGACCTCGGCGGGGATGACGCGCTGGGCCTGCTTGCCGCCCTTGGCGCCGCCCTTGACGGGTGCCGGGGTCGTGTCGATCTGCACGAGGCTCTTCAGCATGTTGAAGGCCTCCTCGAAACGCAGCGGCGTCGGGTTGTGGGCGTTGCCCACGAAGCCGGTGACACCGGGGGTGTGGCGGACGACCGACCAGCTGTCTTCGTTGAGATCGATGCGCACCAGCACGTAGCCGGGGATCCGCACACGGGTGACCAGCTTGCGCTGCCCGTTCTTGATCTCGACGACGTCCTCCATGGGGACCTCGACCTGGTAGATGTAGTCCTCCATGGTCATGGAGACCATGCGGTTCTCGATGTTCTGCTTCACGCGGCGCTCGAAGCCGGCGTAGCTGTGGATGACGTACCACTTGCCGGGCTTGCCGCGCAGCTCGGAGCGGAACTCCTCATAGGGGTCGACCTCGACGGGCTCGGCCTCGTCGTCGGTGGCGACGTCGTCGCCGTCGAGCACCTCGTCGCCGAACGCGGCCTGCGCGTCGGCGTCCTGGACGGACTGCTCGGCCTCGGCGACGACCACGTCGTCGGACGAGGAGTCGATCTCGACGTCGGCGTCGGCGGTGACCACGGTGTCGGACTCGACCGCGGCGTCTTCGGCCTCGGTCTCGGCCTCATCGTCGGTCGCCTCGACGGCGGCCTCCGCCTCGGCGGCGTCGTCGATGTCGAGAGCGTCGTCGACGATGGCGTCGGCCTCGGGGTCGCGGGCCTCGGCCAGCGTGTCGAGCAGACCATCGAGGTCGTCGGTGCTGTCGGTGCCGGCCTCGCCGTCGTCGACGACCGTGATGGCCTCGCTCTCGGCGGGCTCGACGGAGTCCTCGTCGGCGGCCAGCGTGCCGCCCTCTTGGGCCTCTTCGACCTCGGAGGACTGCTCCGCAGCGGTGGCGAGATCGATGTCGTCGCGCTCGTTGTCAGGCAAAGGGTTCTACTTCCGTTCGTGGGGTTCGGATCGGCTGGCCGTCGGGCGGGGCCGGATCGCGTGTGGCGTCAGGAGCGACGCCGGACTCAGCTGCCGGTGGGGCCGTTGCCGAAGACGTAGCCGACGACGATGCCGAACACCGTGTCGAGACCGCTGACCAGCGCCATCATGATGACGACGAAGACGAGCACGACGCCCGTGTAGCTGAACAGCTCTTTGCGGGTCGGGGTGACGACCTTCTTGAGCTCGTTGATCACCTGCCGGATGAACAGGGCGATCCGGGCGAAGGGACCGCGACGTGCCGCGGTGTCTTTCTTCGCCTTGTCGACGACGTCCTCGCTGGGAACGTCAACGTCTTTTCTCGCCACTGTGGGTACCTTCCGAGCTCGGCCCGCAGGCCTGTGTCCGTGATTCGGACCGTCGCGCTGAAACCTGCTGGATCAGTCGCGACGGCCCGACCGGGCTGCAGGGCGGACAGGACTCGAACCTGCAACCTGCGGTTTTGGAGACCGCTGCTCTACCAATTGAGCCACCGCCCTTCGGTGTCGATGCCAAGCCCCCACCACCTGAACAACGGCGATGAGCGACGCCGTGAGGCGCGCAAAAGCTTGGCGATCATCGACCGCCTCGACAAGTGTAGGCGACCGCCCGGGCCGGTGTAAAGCCGAGGCCGCGGGCTAGGCTGGCGGGCGTGACCACGCCAGCGCGCCGCCTCTCGTCCCGCATCGCCTCCATCGCCGAGTCCGCGACCCTGAAGGTCGACGCCAAGGCGAAGTCCCTCGTCGCCGCAGGGCGTCCGATCATCAGCTACGGCCCGGGCGAGCCCGACTTCGCCACCCCCGACCACATCGTCGAGGCGGCGGCGGCGGCGGTTCGCGACCCCCGCAACCACCGGTACTCGGCGGCCGCCGGTCTGCCCGAGCTGCGCGAGGCCATCGTCGCCAAGACGCTCCGCGACAGCGGCACGACGGTCACGACCTCGCAGGTGATCGTCACCAACGGCGGCAAGCAGGCCGTCTACCAGGCGTTCCAGGCGCTTCTCGACGAAGGCGACGAGGTCCTGCTGCCCGCCCCGTACTGGACGACCTACCCCGAGGCCATCGCCCTCGCCGGCGGGGTGCCGGTCGAGGTCTTCGCGGGGGCCGACCAGGGTTACAAGGTGACCGTCGACCAGCTCGAGGCCGCCCGCACCGAGCAGACCAAGGTGCTGCTGTTCTGCTCGCCGTCGAACCCCACGGGGGCCGTCTACTCCCCCGCCGAGGTCGAGGCCGTCGGCCGCTGGGCCCTCGAGCACGGCGTCTGGGTCGTCACCGACGAGATCTACCAGAACCTCACCTACGACGGGGTCGTCGCGACCTCGATCACGCAGGCCGTCCCCGAGCTGGCCGACCAGACGATCCTCGTCAACGGCGTCGCGAAGACCTACGCCATGACCGGCTGGCGGGTCGGCTGGATGATCGGCCCGACCGACGTGATCGCCGGTGCCGCGAATCTGCAGTCGCACCTGACCTCGAACGTGTCGAACGTGTCTCAGCGCGCCGCGATCGCCGCACTGACCGGCTCGCAGAGCGCGGTCGAGGCGATGCGCGCCTCCTTCGACGCCCGTCGCGCGACGATCGTGCGCGAGCTGAACGCCATCGAGGGCGTCGTCACCCCGACCCCCGAGGGCGCCTTCTACGTCTACCCCGACGTCACCGGTCTGCTCGGCCGCGACTGGAACGGCGTCACGCCCACCACCTCGCTCGAGCTCGCGGACCTCATCCTCGAGCAGGCCGACGTCGCCGTGGTGCCCGGCGAGGCGTTCGGGCCGAGCGGCTACCTGCGGCTGTCGTACGCGCTCGGCGACGACGAGCTGCTCGAAGGCGTCCGACGCCTGCAGCGCCTCTTCGCCTAGCACGGCGCCGACCGACCAGGGGTCGTCCGATCGGACGACCCCTGGTCGTCCGATCCGCCCTGGTGCGCCGGTCGTCGACGGCGCACTCTGGTGACATGACCCCAGAACCCGTCGTGCGTGTGCGCGACCTCACGAAGAGCTACGGCGCGACCAGGGCCCTGCAGGGCGTCTCGTTCGACGTCGAACCGGGCGAGACCCTCGGGCTGCTCGGCCCGAACGGCGCCGGCAAGTCGACCACCATCGAGATCCTCGAGGGCTACCGGGACCGCACCGGCGGCGACGTCTCGGTGCTCGGCGTCGATCCGCGCCACGGGGGGCTCGACTGGAAGGCCCGGCTCGGCATCGTGCTCCAGAGCTCGGGCGACCAGGGCACCGCGACCGTCCGCGAGCAGATCGCGCACTTCGCGGGCTTCTACCCCCGGCCCCGCGACGTCGACGAGGTGCTCGTCGCAGTCGGGTTGGAGCACAAGGCCGACGCCCGCATCCGCTCGCTGTCGGGCGGGCAGCGTCGACGCGTCGACGTCGCCCTCGGGGTCGTCGGCCGACCCGAGCTGCTGTTCCTCGACGAGCCGACCACCGGTTTCGACCCCGAGGCCCGGCGTCAGTTCTGGCAGCTCATCCGCTCGCTGTCCTCCGACGGCACGAGCATCGTCCTGACGACCCACTACCTCGACGAGGCGGCCCAGCTGAGCGACCGGGTCGCCGTGGTGACCGGCGGCCGGCTGGTCGCCCTCGGGCGACCGGACGAGCTCGGCGACGAGGAGGCGCGCACGCCCCGGGTGAGCTGGCTCGACGACGACGGACGGCACGAGGTCCGCACCACCGAGCCGGGCGCTCTGGTCGCCCGCCTGCACGCCGACGGCGGCGAGCCCCGGTCGCTCGAGGTGATCCGGCCGTCGTTGGAGGACGTCTATCTCGACCTGGTGGCGCGAGCGGAGCAGGAGGCCGGGGGCGTAGAGGAGGCGCGGGGCGCGACCGACGGACACCGCGCCTCCTCGGCGGGGGTGACGTCGTGAGGACCCTCGCGCTCGGCACCAGCCGCACGCGCTACGAGGTGCGCGCCTACTTCCGAGCCGGCGACACCGTGTTCTTCACGTTCCTGTTCCCGATCGTGATGCTGGCGATCTTCTCGACCGCCTTCAGCGCGTCGGGGTCGTTCGGCACCCGGGCCGACGGCAGCGAGGTCGGCGCCGCGGCGTTCTACCTGCCCGGCATGATCGCGGCGGGCATCCTGCTGTCGGGCGTGCAGAATCTCGCGGTCGACATCGCCCTCGAACGCGGCGACGGCACCCTCAAGCGCCTGGCGGGCACGCCTCTGCCGGTCGCCTCGTACTTCGTCGGCAAGCTGGGCCAGGTGCTCGTCACGAGCCTGCTGCAGGTCGCCCTGCTCGTGCTCGTCGCCCGCCTGCTGTTCGGCGTACCGCTGCCCGCCGACGCCTCGTCGTGGGCGACCTTCGCCTGGGTGTACCTGCTGGGCATCGCCACGTCGGCGCTCGTCGGCATCGCTCTGTCGCGGGTGCCCCGCAGCGGCAAGAGCGCCACGGCGGTGATCGTGCCGATCACCCTCGTGCTGCAGTTCATCTCGGGCGTGTACCTGCCCTTCACCCAGCTGCCCGAGTGGCTGCAGAGCGTGGCGTCGGTGTTCCCGCTGAAATGGCTGGCCCAGGGCATGCGCAGCGTGTTCCTGCCCGACACGTTCGCGGCGGCCGAGGCCGGCGGCTCGTGGGACCTCCCGGGGGTCGCGCTCTGGCTGGCCGTCTGGCTCGTGGCCGGCGCCGCGGCCTCGGTGCTGACCTTCCGCTGGATCAGGAAGGACACGTGACGGGTGCCGGGGTGACCGGGCCGGTGTGGCGGGCGCTAGCGTGACGGGCATGGACAGAGGCCGCAGCGACGCCGAGCAGGCCGCCCCGGCGGGCACCGCGATCTCGATGCGGTGGTGGGACGCGGGCCTGGGTCTCACCGTGGTCGTCCTGGCCGTGCTCGGCTCGTCGTCGGACCGGCCGACGGGGGCGTCCCTCGCGGTCGTGGCGGGGCTCGTGGTCGTCTGGGTCGCCGTCGTCCGCCCGGTGATCCGCCGCGACGACGGGCTGCTGTCGCGATCGGCGGTCGTCGCGGCCTCGGCCGTCGTCGCGGTCGGCGGGGCGGCCGTCGCCACCACGCCCGGGTTCGCCGCCGTGCAGGCGTTCCTCATGCCGACCCTGTGGACCCTCATGCCGACGATCCGTTCGGCGATCACGGCGAACGTCGCACTCTGCCTGGCGATCTCGACCGGCTTCGTGATCAGTCTCGGCTGGTCGCCCGAGACGCTGGCGACCGTGGTGACCAGCGAGGCCCTCTCGCTCGTCTTCAGCATCGCGCTCGGCCTCTGGATCACCACCATCGCCCGGGTCGGGATCGAGCGCGGCCGCCTGCTCGACGAGCTGCGCGAGGCCCAGGCCGAGCTGGCGGCGCGCAACCGCGACATCGGCGGCAGCACGGAGCGCGAGCGGCTCGCCCGCGAGATCCACGACACCATCGCGCAGAGTCTCACCGGCGTCGTCATGCTGACTCAGCGCACGCGCCGCACGCTCGCCGAGGGCGATGTCGACGGGGCGCTCGACCGGCTGACCACGATCGAGTCGGCGGCGCGGGAGGCGCTCACCGAGGCGCGCACGCTCGTCGCGGCCACCGCCTCCTCGGGGCTGACCGGTCACGACGTCGCCGCAGCCGTCGAACGCGTCGCCGAGAGGTTCCGACGCGAGAGCGGCGTCGACGTCTCGGTGCGGGTCGAGGCGGTCGACCTGCCGCGCGACCTGCAGGTCGTGCTGATCAGGGTCGTGCAGGAGGCGCTGGCCAACATCCGCAAGCACAGTGCGTCGCCCACGGCTCGGGTCGTGCTCTCCGCCCGGCGCGGCACGGCGGAGCTGAGCGTCGCCGACGACGGGCGCGGCTTCGACCCCGAGTCGCCCTCCACCGGCTTCGGGCTGCCCGGTCTGCGCGAGCGCATCGCACTCGCCGGCGGATCGTTCTCGATCGCCAGCAGCCCCTCGGGCACGACCATCACGTGCGGGCTGCCGCTCGAGGGGGCCGCGGCCGCCCCGGCGTCGCCCCCGGCGGTCGACGCTCGGCCCGCCTTCGCCGGGGAGGTCCCGTCGTGACGGTGTTCCGGACGCTGGTCGCCGACGACCATCCGATCGTCCGCCAGGGCGTCGCGGCCCTGCTGGGGGCGACCGACGACTTCGACGTCGTCGGACAGGCGAGCGACGGGCTCGAGGCCGTGGCCCTCGCCGCCGCTCTGCAGCCCGATCTGGTCGTCATGGACCTCCGCATGCCGGGCCTCGACGGCGTCGCCGCGACGGAGGCCGTGCTGGCGGCGAGACCGACCACGCGCGTGGTCGTGCTGACCACCTACGAGACCGACGACCACCTGCTCTCGGCGATCGAGGCGGGTGCGAGCGGCTATCTGCTGAAGGCGTCTCCGGAGGACGAGCTGCTCGCCGGGCTGCGTGCCGTCGTCGCCGGTCAGGTCGCCTTGGCGCCGGCGCTGGCCGCGCGTCTCGTGGGGTCGGCCCGCCGAGGGCCCACGTCGGGCGACGGGGACGACAACCCGCTCAGCCCCCGCGAGACCGAGGTGCTGACCCTGGTCGCGGCGGGCTGCTCGAACCCCGAGATCGCCCGACGGCTGTTCATCGGCGAGCCCACCGTCAAGACGCACCTGGTGCACGTCTTCGGCAAGCTCGGCGTCGGCGATCGCACCCGCGCCGTGACCCTGGCCATCGAGCGGGGCTACCTGCCGAGCGACCGGCGGGGCTAGATCGCGAGGCCGAGGAGCACGGGCTCGGGGTGCAGCACGACTCCGAACTCGGCCGTCACCCGCTGCTGGACGAACCGTGCGAGCTCGACGACCTCGTCGCCCGTCGCCGCGCCCCGGTTCGTGATCGCCAGCGTGTGCTTCGACGAGATGGCGGCTCCGGAGCCCGGGAGGCGGAAGCCGCGACCGATGCCGGCGTTCTCGATCAGCCAGGCGGCGCTGAGCTTGACCGCCCCCGTGCGTGCCGGCGGCGGCGCGGCCGGCTCTTCACCGAGGGGCACGACGCGGGGCTCGGCGTCGGGTTCGAGTCGCCATCGCGGAGCGTCGGCAGGCAGCTCGGCCGCGACGGCCCGCGAGACGATCGGGTTCGTGAAGAAGGAGCCGCTCGAGGCGGTGTCGCGATCGGTCGCGTCGAGCACCATGCCCTTGGCGGCACGCAGCGCCAGGACGCTGGCCCGTACGTCGGCGACGGACACCCGGGCGCCGAGCTCGACCCCGAGGGCCTTGGCGAGCTGCGGGTAGGCGACCTGCTCGCTGACGCCGCCCTCGTCGACGAGGGCGAACTCGACGGCGGTGACGACACCGCGTCGCCCCTTCTTGAAGACGCTCGTGCGGTAGCCGAGCTCGAGATTGGCGGCCGGGATGCGCACGAACTCGCCGGATCCGTCGTCGAGGAAGTCGACGGCGACCAGGGTCGATGCGACCTCCTGGCCGTAGGCGCCGATGTTCTGGATCGGCGACGCCCCGGTCGAGCCGGGGATGCCGCTCAGGGCCTCGAGACCCGACAGCCCCTGGTCGACGGTGGCGGCGACGAGATCGTCCCACGGTTCGCCGGCGGCCACGCGGAGGTGCACGAGGCCGTCGTCGGAGGCCACCCGGTCGACGCCCCGCGTCGCGACACGGACGACCGTGCCGTCGAACGGCTGGTCGGAGGCGACGGTGTTCGACCCGCCGCCGAGCACGAACCACGGCTCGCCGTCGGCCGACGCGTCTCGCACGGCGGCGAGGAGCTCGTCGGTGGTGGTGGCCTCGACCAGGCGAGCGGGGGTGCCGCCCACCTGCATCGTGGTGAGCTCGGCGAGGGTCGTCACGCCAGCGTCACCACGACCTGGGCCTTGCCCAGGACGGTCTTGTCGGCGTAGGTCACGGTGAGGTCGACGCGCGCGGTGCCCTCCGCCTCGTCGAGGCGGGCGATGGTCGCGGTGACTGCGATCTCGGCGCCGACGACCGGGTCGACGACGACGGGGCGCGTGAAGCGCACCTGGTACCCGCTGACCCAGCCGAGCACCCCGGCGTCGTCGCCCGAGCCCTCGAGCCACTCGACGACGGGTTGGACGGCGGTGCCCATGGTGAGCATGCCGTGGGCGAGCACGCCCGGCAGCCCGACCGACGCGGCGACGTCGTCGCGGTAGTGGATCGGGTTGAAGTCACCCGACGCCCCGGCGTACCGCACCAGGGTGTCGCGGGTGAGGAGGTACCTCTTGTCGGCGACGACCTGGCCGACCGCGAGCCCGCTCACGAGTCGGACCCGTCGTCTTCGGGGCGGACGACGAGCGTCGACACGGCGGTGACGACGTGAGCGCCGTCGGCGTCGACCATGTCGGACGACGCGGTGACCATCGAGTTGCCACCCAGCGTCTTCACGCCGGTGACCGTGAGGGTCGCCGTCAGCTCGTCGCCGGCGACGATCGGCCGGGAGAGCGAGAAGCTCTGCTCGCCGTGCACCACCCGCGAGAAGTCGATGCCCGCGTCGGGCTCGGCGAGCAGCTGGGCCAGCGTGGCCTCTTGGACGACGACGGCGAAGGTGGGCGGTGCCACGACGTCGGCGTGACCGGCGGCGCGGGCGGCCTCGACGTCGAGCGACAGCGGACTCGTCGAGCCGGTGGCCCGGGCGAATTCGCGCACTTTCTCTCGGCCCACCAGGTACGGCGGCGCCGGCGGGAAGACCCGCCCTGACAACTCGGGATTCACAGACACGCCGACGAGTCTAGCGAGCGGGGTACGCGAGCGGGCCGGTGTCGGTGGCACGGCGTACGGTCGCGTCATGAGCGACTCCAACATCGATCCCGACATCACCCCCGTCGATCCCGCTGCGCCCGAGGGCGACGAGACCACGGCCGACAGCACCACGACGACCCCCGGCGGCGAGACCCTCGGCGGTCAGGCCCCGAGCGGCGGCGCCCCCGCCGGCGAGACCCTGGGCGGCGAGCGCCCCGACGCCTCGAACACCGCCTCGAAAGACCCCGAGCAGTGGGTCACGGGCGACGAGCCGATCACCGGCCCGCAGAAGAGCTACCTCGACACCCTCGCCCGCGAGGCCGGAGAAGAGCTGCCCGCCGACATGACTAAGGCCGAGGCGAGCGAGCACATCGACCGTCTGCAGCAGAAGACGGGGCGCGGCGCCTGAGTCGGCGCGGTCCGGGTCTGTTCACGGCGACCGGGTCGACGTATGCTCGACCCACGTCTGGGATGGTAACTCGGCGCAGGTGTCCTCTCTCGGTCTGGAGCTGGTTCTGATCCGCTCGCTCCCGCGGCCGGTGGGCACCGGATCACGTGCCCGGGCCTTCCACGGTCCGGGCACGCTTTTCCGTCTCGTCCGCTTACTTCCCACAGCGACGGGAGCCGGCAGGTGACGCTCCTCGGCGCCGTCTGGCGCTCGTCGCACCCCGGGCCGACCCTGATGGTCACCGTGCTGACCGTCGTGCTCGGCATCGCCGTCGGTCTCCCGCCCATCAGACTCGCCGTCGTCGCCCTCGCGGTGCTGGCCGGCCAGCTGACGATCGGGCTGTCGAACGACCTCCTCGACGCCGAGCGCGATCGTGCTGTCGGGCGACTCGACAAGCCGATCGCCCAGGGGCTGGTCTCCGCGCGTGCGGTCATGACCGTCGCCGTGGTGTGCGCCGTCGTCGCGTTCGTCCTGCCCTTCATCCTCGGCGTCGGCACGGGCGTGGCCCACGCCGTCCTGGTCGCCTCGGGTCTCGCCTACAACGCCGGGCTCAAGTCCACCGTGGCGTCGGTCGTCCCCTTCGTCGTCAGCTTCGGCGTGCTGCCCGCGGTCGTCACGCTCGCCGCGGCGCCGCCGACGCCGCCCGCCGTCTGGGCCCTCGGCGTCGGTGCCGTGTTCGGCGTCGCCATCCACTTCACGAACGTCCTGCCCGATCTCGGCGACGACGCCCGTACCGGCGTCGTGGGGCTGCCGCACCGACTGGGTCGGCTCCGCGCGGGGCTCGTGGCGTTCGGCGCGCTCGGCACGGCGGCGGGTCTCGCGCTCGTCGGGCAACTCACGACCGGCGGCACGACCGAGCGGCCGTCCGCGATGTTCGCGGTGGCCGGGGCCGCGGTCGTCGTCGCCCTCGCCGTCGTCGGTGCGATCGCGGTCGTGCGAGGGCGCTCGTCGCGACTGCTGTTCCGACTGATCATGCTCGCGGCGCTCGTGCTCGTCGCGCAGCTCGCCACGAGCGGCGCGGCGCTCACCGCCGGCTGACACGGGCGCCACGGTGTCGCGGCCGACCGAAGTCGACGGATGAGCCCGGGTCAGGCGAACCGCATCGAGTAGGTGGCGGCCAGCAGCCGTGCGGTCGGCCGGGCGAGAGCGACACGGAGCCCGTTCTGACGGACCGCCGAGGCGACCGGTCCGCACGGGCGGCCGAGCACGGTGTTCAGCTGCGCCTGACGGGCTGCACGCCGGGCCGACCGACCCCGCGCCTCCTCGTATCGGGCGAACGCCTGAGGGTCGAGGCGACGCCCACCGGCCCGACGGAGGGCCTGTCGGACCACCGGGACGACCGCCTGCGCGTCGAGCCAGCCGAGGTTCATCCCCTGACCGCCGATCGGGCTGATCTGATGGGCCGCGTCGCCGAGCAGGACGACGCGCCCGGCCACGGTCGAGGTCGCCAGCCGGGTCCGCACCGAGAACGCGCTGGTCATCGTGCTGGTCGCCGCGTCGAGCGGGAGGCCGGTCCGCTCCGTCACGAGTCGCACGACGGTCTCGGCCGTCACGTTCTCGGCCGGAGCGTCCGTGGCGACGACGAACCGGCGCACGCCTCCCGGCAGCGGGAACGACTCGACGACCCCGGCGCGCTCGACCGAGACGACGGCCCGGTCGCCGTCGCCCGTGTCGTCTCGGACGTCCGCCATCGCGTAGTGGTCGCCGCGCTCGACGACGGGGGCGGAGATGCCCAGGAGGCGCCGGACGGTGCTGCGGGCGCCGTCGGCCGCCAGCACGAATCGAGCCGCGATCTCGACCGGACCGTCGGGGCCGACCCCGTGCAGCACGACGTGCTCGGAGCTCTGCTCGAGCGATCGCAGCTCGACGCCGCGCCGGAGCGACCCCGGCGCCGCAGATTCGAGCCGGGCCCTCAGCAGCCGCTCGGTCTCGGACTGCGGTCGCGCCGCGACGAACGGGTACCGGCTGTCGGCCTTCCCGAAACCCAGCCGGCCGAGGGTGCGGCCCGAACCCCGCGCCTCGGCATCGGTGATGCGGACCGCGCCGGCGACGATCTCGTCCGCCAGATCGACGGCCTCGAACGCCCGGAGCGACGGCGGATGGATCCCGATCGCCCGAGACAGCTCAGGAGGCGCGGCGCGGCGCTCCCAGACCGCCACGTCGACCCCCTGCCGTGCCAGCAGCAGCGCGGCGAAGACCCCCACCGAGCCGCCGCCCACCACGACGACGTCGTGCATCCGCATCATGCGCGGCCTCCTCCCGGGAGGCGACCCGCCTGCGGGGCCCCGGCCGCCGTCGACTCCGACACCGCGCCTCCTCGGCCCGGGGCGGGCGTCTCGTGCAGGAGCCACAGGCGGAACGGCTCGCGCCCGACGACCCGCCACCCGGGAGGGGCCACGGCGCGCAGCTCGTCGACCCGGAAGCTCCGCCGGATCGATCGCAGGCCGTCGACCCGGACGAACGACCGGCGGTCGAGCACCAGGCTGCCGAGCCAGTAGCCCAGGTACGCGAGGCGGGCCCGCCGGATGTCGCTGTGCACCACGAGCCGGTCGGCCAGGCGCTCGCTGTCGGCGAGCACGGACTCGCGAGCCTCGTCGTCGAGGTGATGCAGCACGTGATTGGAGATCACCACGTCGAACGTCTCGCCCGCAGCCACGAGCTCGCCGCTCGACACGCAGCGGTACTCGACGCCGGGCTCGGGTCGACGGGACGCCCATGCGTGGGCCCGCTCGTCGGGGTCGACCGCCACGACCTGCAGCCGCAGACCGTCGCGTCGGGCGCGTCGGACCAGCCACCGTGCGACGTCTCCGCCGCCCGAGCCGACATCGAGCACCCGCAGCGTCCGCTCAGCCGACAGCAGGGGACGCAGCAGCTCGCGGTAGACCCGCCCCCACCCCGCGACGACGCCGTTGACGAGCGGGAACGCCGCGTACGTGCGCTCGAGGCGGTCGAGGTCGCACGCGGGGTCGTCCATCAGCTCGACGAGCCCGACGTCCCGGCGGCTCAGGTCGACGCGCCGGTCGCCCCGGACCGCCTCCGCCGCTCGGCTCACGACGCGACCCGGCTGCGGAACGAACCCGTCTCGACCGTCAGCCCGGGTCCGAACGCCATCGCGACGATCCTCTGGGGCCGAGGAGGCGCGGTGGACGACCACGCGCCTCCTCCGCTCTCGAGGGCTTCGCGCAGCACGAAGAGCACCGTCGCGCTCGACATGTTGCCCGAGTCGCGCAGCACCCGGCGCGACGCCGCGATCTGGGCGTCGTCGAGGCCGAGTCGGCTCTGCACCCGGTCGACGATGCTGCGGCCGCCGGGATGCACGGCCCAGAGATCGACGTCGGCGGCGCTCAGGCCGTCGACCCAGAGTGCCGCGAGGGCCTCGTCGACGTGCTCCTCGACGATGTGCGGGACGTAGCTGCTCAGCACCATGTCGAAGCCGCTGTCGCCGATGCTCCAGGCCATGTCGCCCTCGCCGACCGGCGTCAGCACCGTCTCGAGGGCCTCGACGTCGAGCACCCGGCTGCCGGCCGGTGCGGGTCGGGCCGTGACGATCACGGCGGCGGCTCCGTCGGCGAAGACGGACGACGCGACGATCGCGTCGGGGTCGGACGAGCTGCGGAGGTGCAGCGTGCACAGCTCGGCGCAGACGACCAGCACGACGGCGTCGGGGTCGGCCAGGCACGTGTCGCGGGCCGAGCGGATCGCGGGGAACGCCCCGTAGCAGCCCATGAAGCCGATGTGCAGCCGCCGGGTCGACGGCGCGAGCCCGAGCGCCCGGACGAGCAGGTAGTCGGGCCCCGGGGCGAAGAACCCGGTGCACGAGACCGTGACGACGTGCGTGACGTCGGCGGCGGTGATCCCGTCGGCGCGATCGAGCGCATCGCGCGCGGCCGCCTCGAAGAGGGCCGGGCTGCGCTCGACGTAGACGTCGTTGCGGGCCCCGGTGCCGGGGTCGAGGATCAGGCCGGTCTCGGGGTCGAGGAAGACGGGCGGGGTCGCGGTGCCTTCGGCGTCGATCGCGTCGGTCGCGGTCGCGGTCACGTCGGGCGCGGTCGCGGTCACGTCGGGCGCGGTCGCGTCGCTCGCGGTCGCGTCGGGCACGGCCACACCGAGCTCGTCGATGACCGTGTGCCGCGTGTCGATGGCGGCGGCGTCGAAGACGGAGCCCACCAGCCGGGTCGCCAGCCGGCTCAACCCGGGTTGCGAGCGGAAGACGTCGCGGATGTGGTCTTGACGGATGACGGTGTCGGGAACGGCGGTGCCGATGCTGCGGATGCTGACGGGGTCGGCGAGAGCGGACATACGTCATGCTATGCCGCCGCCGCTGGCACACGACCGGTGAAGGCCGGGCGGGTCGACACCGCATGACGGGAGAAGGCCCTCCGAAGAGGGCCTTGCGGTAGCGAGGGCGGGACTCGAACCCGCGACACCACGATTATGAGCCGTGTGCTCTAACCAACTGAGCTACCCCGCCGCAGGCTGTGAACCCCGTCGGATCGCTCAGCGACGGGATGGTGACAGCCGGAGCCCCGAGTCAGGTTTGAACTGACGACCCCTTCCTTACCATGGAAGTGCTCTACCACTGAGCTATCGGGGCGTGACCACCAGGTCGCGAACTGCTCGCGGCCGATTGGCACCAGGCAATGTTAGCAGAGCCGGAGGGGTGCTGATGCCACCTCGCACGAGTGCGACTGCGGGTGCGGCGACGGGTGCGGCGGCGGAGCAGACTCGGAGGGTGCACAGCATCGAACTGCTCCTCGACGAGACGACCGACCGCGCCGTCCGCGACTCGTGGCAGGTGCTGGCCGACGCCGGTCTGCCCTCGCTCGCGCACCACTCGGGGGCGACCAACGCACCGCACATCTCCGTCTCGGTGGCGGCCGGGTTCGACGACCGGGCCGACCCGCGCCTCCGGCGGATCGCCTCGGCGCTGCCCCTGCCGGTCGCGTTCGCCGGCCTGATCGTCTTCGGCCGACCCCCGCGGGGGCTGGTGCTCGCCCGGGCAATCGTGCCGACCGCCGATCTGCTCGATCTGCACCGCGACGTGCACGAGAGCGTAGGAGGCGCGGCGCCGGTCGACCACGCCACCCCCGGTCGCTGGATGCCTCACCTCACGCTCGCCTCGCGGCTGTCCCCCGACCAGCTCGCGCGGGCCGTCGAGGTCCTCTCCGAGGCGGAGGAGGCGGAGGAGGCGACGGACGCCGGGCGGGTCTCCACCAGCCGTCTCGTGTCGATGCGGCGATGGGACTCGGACGCGAAGGTCGTCGTCGGGCTCTGACCCGGGAACCGGTCTCAGGTCGAGGGGATCGGCGTCGACGCGGCCTCGAGCGTCTCGAGGTCGTGGTCGGAGAACTCCACGTGGGCCGCGTCGAGCAGACCTTCGAGCTGGATCGTCGTCCGGGCGCTCGCCAGGGCTCCGATGACGTTCTGCCGCGTGGCCAGCCACGCGATGGCGACGGCGCCGGGTACGACCCGCTGCCGCTCGGCGATGTCGGCCAGAACCTCCACGATGGCGAGGTTCTGTGGGGTCACGTAGCTGAGCGCGCGATTGCCCCTCGGCGAGTCGCCTCGACCGGCGTCGCCGCGGTACTTGCCGGTGAGGAACCCGCTGGCCAACGAGGAGTGCGGGAGGACGGCGAGACCGAAGTGGTCGACGAGCGGCTGGACGTCGCTCTCGTAGTCCGCCCGGCGGACGAGGTTGTAGGCGGCCTGGACCGCCGCGAACGGATGCAGGCCGTCCCGATCGGCGATCGCGAGCGCCTGGCGGAGGCGCGCGCCGGTGTAGTTCGACGCGGCGGGGTGGCGGATCTTGCCCTCGTCGACGAGCTCGCTGAGGGCGCCGACGGTCTCGTCGAGAGGGGTCTCGTCGTCGTCGAAATGGGTGAAGTAGTAGTCGATGTAGTCGGTGCGCAGACGACGGAGCGAGGCGTCGACGGCCATCCGGATGCTCGTGCGCGTCAGACCCGGAGCCTCGGGATGCTGGCCGCACTTGGTGCTCAGCACGACCCGCTCGCGGTTGCCGGGTCGGGCGATCCACCGCCCGATGATCGTCTCGGACTCGCCGCCGACGTTGCCCGGCAGCCAGGCGGAGTAGACGTCGGCCGTGTCGATGATGCGTCCGCCGTCTCCGACGAACACGTCGAGCACCTCGAACGCGGTGGGTGCGCCCACCGTCCAGCCGAAGACGTTCGTGCCGAGGGCGAGCGGGAAGGGCGTCTCGTCGGGCTGCGAGGCCGCGGGCGACGGCTCGACGGTCGGAGGGACACTCTGAGGGGTCACGGTCGGCGCCAATCGTGGTCGGGTGGTGATTGCACGCTAGCGGATGGCGGGTCGAGGCCCTGCCGTATCGTGGCCTCATGTCCTCAGCAGAGCCCACGGGCGACACACTCGACGCCCCCGCAGACTCCGAGACCGACACGCCGACCGCACTCGACGAGGCCCCCGCCGCCTCGTCCGAGAAGGGCGGCGAATGGTGGCGCTCCGCCGTCATCTACCAGGTCTACCCCCGATCGTTCGCCGACTCCGACGGCGACGGCGT
This sequence comes from Frigoribacterium sp. CFBP9029, assembly GCF_034045305.1. NCBI lineage: Bacteria > Bacillati > Actinomycetota > Actinomycetes > Micrococcales > Microbacteriaceae > Frigoribacterium > Frigoribacterium sp. CFBP9029. Next base: position 198,118 of record NZ_JAXCWB010000005.1, on the reverse strand, counting down.
CGGCGATCTGCCCGGCATCACCTCGCGACTCGGCGACCTCGCCGACCTCGGGGTCGACGCCGTCTGGCTGTCGCCGTTCTACCGGTCGCCCCAGCGCGACGCCGGTTACGACGTGGCCGACTACCGCGACGTCGACCCCCTGTTCGGCACGCTCGCCGACTTCGACGCCCTGCGCGCACGCGCCACCGACCTCGGCCTCCGGGTGATCGTCGACGTCGTGCCCAACCACACCTCGTCCGAGCACGCCTGGTTCCAGGCGGCGCTGGCGGCCGAGCCGGGCTCGGTCGAGCGAGGGCACTACCTGTTCCGCGACGGCCGCGGCGTCGACGGCGAGCTCCCCCCGAACAACTGGGAGTCGATCTTCGGCGGGCCGGCCTGGACGCGGATCACCGAGGCCGACGGAACGGCCGGTCAGTGGTACCTCCACCTCTTCGATTCGTCGCAACCCGACCTCGACTGGACCGACCCCTGGGTGCGCGAGCAGTTCGTCGACGTGCTGCGCTTCTGGCTCGACCGCGGCGTCGACGGATTCCGGGTCGACGTCGCCCACGGCATGATCAAGGCCGAGGGCCTGCCCGACTACACGCCCCCCGCCGACTCGGGCAGCATGGGCGGCGGTCAGGGCGACTCCGCTCCCCCGCCCTACTGGGGCCAGGACGGCGTGCACGAGATCTACCGCTCGTGGCGGAAGGTGCTCGACGAGTACGAGGGCGATCGCGTGCTCGTGGCCGAGGCCTGGGTCGAGCCTCTCTCACGACTGGCCGAGTGGGTCCGCCCCGACGAGATGCACCAGGCCTTCAACTTCTCGTATCTCGAGACGGGCTGGTCGGCGAGCGAGATCCGCCGCGTCGTCGACTCCTCGATCGAGGTGTTCTCGAGCGTGGGGGCCCCGAGCACCTGGGTGCTGAGCAACCACGACGTCGTCCGGCACGCGAGTCGCCTCGCCCTCACCGCCGAGAACCCCCAGGGCCACGGCATCGGCCCGCGCAGCGCCGGGCTCCCGATCCCCGAGCTCGGTCTCGCCAGGGCCCGGGCCGCGACGGCCGTCATGCTGGCCCTGCCGGGCAGCGCGTACCTCTACCAGGGTGAGGAGCTGGGCCTCCCCGAGGCCATCGACCTCCCCGACGAGAGCCGACAGGATCCGACCTGGTTCCGCACGGGCGGAGAACGATACGGGCGAGACGGATGCCGCGTGCCGCTGCCCTGGGAGTCCGCGGCGCCGGCCTTCGGGTTCAACTCGACCGGCGCCTCCTGGTTGCCCCAGCCGAGCGACTGGTCGACCTACGCCCGCGACGAGCAGACCGGCGTGACGGGCTCGACCCTCGAGCTGTACCGCCTGGCGCTCCGGCTGCGCTCGGAGATCGGCCTCGGCACGTCGGACCTCGTCTGGCTCGACGACTACTCGGACGAGGTCGTGGCGTTCCGCAGCGCGGGCGTGACGGTTCTCGCCAACCTGGGCGAGGTGGCCGTCGAGCTGCCCCTCGGCGACGTGCTGCTGTCGACGATGAGCCTCGACGGACCGGCCCTGCCGCCGAACGCCGCGGTGTGGCTGCGCGAGACCGACGTGTGATCCTGACGCGCTGAACGACGAGACCCCCGGGCGGACTGCCCGGGGGTCTTCTCGTGGTGCCGTTCCTCGCCGCGCCGCTCGACCGGCCTGCTTCGGCTCGTGCCGGCCTACCGGCCTGCGTCGGCTCGTGCCGGTCGGATCAGTTGGTGTTGGCGGTCAGCCAGGGGTACGGGTCGACGGGCACGCCGTTGAGGTGGATCTCGAAGTGCAGGTGGGCGCCGGTGCTGTTGCCGGTGCTGCCGACGGCGCCGATGATCTGACCGACGGTGACCGTGTCTCCGACCGAGACCTCGACCGAGCCGGACTGCATGTGCGAGTACGTCGACGTGACCTTCTGGCCGTCGACGACGTGCTCGATCTCGACGTGGTTGCCGAAGGCGCCCGACGGACCGGTGACGGCGCTGACGGTGCCGTCGGCGATCGCCTGGATCGGCGAGCCCGCACCCGGGATGAAGTCGAGACCCTGGTGGAAGGTGGAGCAGAAGCTGCAGTTGCTGACCTGACGCGCGCCGAAGCCGCTGCTGATCGGCACACCGGTCTGGAAGGGCCACTGGACGGTGCCGGCGACATCGTTCGTGAACGTGCTCGAGCTGGTCGAGGCGTACTCGTTGACCACGATCGTGCTGACCGAGTAGCCGTCGCGCGAGACGCTGGCCTCGGGGGCGGCGCCGGCGGCGACGAAGCTCTGAGCACCTGCGGCCTTCTTGGCCGCGGTCAGCTCAGGGGTGTCGACGAAGAAGGCGTTGGCCGGCACCGAGGTCGCCACGAGCATCGCGCTCGCGAACAGCATGGCGCCGACGACGGTCACGCGCTGCGAGGTGCGCGAGAACGACGAGCCGCGGGAGGCGGTGGTCGCGGATGCTGCCGACGTGCGGGCCGAGGAGGCGCGGCTCGAGGACGTGCTGCGCGCTGCGGTGCTGCGGGCGGCGCCGCTGCGACCTGCTGCGCTGCCGGAGCTGCGGGCGGGGCCGGTGCGACGCCCGGTGGCTGCCGCGCCGACGGCGGGAGTCGCTGCGGTGGACGAGACGGTGCGAGGCGAGCGCTTGCGAGCCGAGGCGGCGGCTGCGGCCTCGGCAGCGCGACGGGCCCGACGCGAGTCGGGGGCCGGGACGGTGGCGGCGTCGTTCGTGACGATGGACGCCGACTCGCCCTCGAGGACGACGGGTGCGACGTCAGGCGCTGCGACGACGGGCGACGAGATGCCGGTTGCGGCGGCGGTGCCCCGTTCGACGCCGACGCCGACGGCGGCCGCGGACGATGCGAGGCGGGCCGTCTCGGACTCGTCGGCGATGGTCGGTGCGGCGAGGGCCGCGGCGGCACGCTCGGCCTCGCGGAGCTCACGGCGCGTCGCGAAGGTCGGGATGGTGATGCTCGCCGTCGGGGCGTCCGAGACGGTGACCAGAAGATCGTTCTCTGCTCGAAGCGACGGGGTTCCGTCGCCGGCGGGCTCGGAGATGTTCTGGTATTTCGACACGTCTGATGGATCCTCGGGGTTGTCGGGACGGAGAGGCGGGTGCTCCCTCTTCTTCTCGGCCGCTACCCCGTAGAACATGTCACGGAAAAGTAACGAACCAGTCCAGGGTAGCCGAACGGTGAACGAATGGCTAGCCGCGCCCGGTGTCCGACGATCAGAAACCGGCGTCGGCGAGGGCGTCGCGGAACGCGTCGGAGATGCTGGGCGCCGCCGCGACCGTCAGCCGCTCATCGGCCGGGGCGTCGCCCTCGCCGCCCACGACGGCCCCCGCCTCGGCCGCGACGAGCGCGCCCGCCGCGTGATCCCACGGCTTCAATCCTCGTTCGGCGTAGGCGTCGAGACGTCCGTCGGCGACCGCGCAGAGATCGAGCGATGCCGCCCCCATGCGACGGATGTCGCGGACGCTCCCGATGAACCGGCCGAGCACGGCGGCCTGCTCGACCCGCCTGTCGGCGTCGTACGAGAAGCCGGTCCCCACGAGCGACTGGGACAAGGAGGAGGGGGTCGAGACCGTGAGGCGACGACCCGACGACCACGCGCCTCCTCCCCTCGATGCCTCGAAGGTCTCACCGGCGAGCGGATTCACGACGCAGGCGGCGAGGGCACGCCACGAGCTCGGATCGGGGCCGTGCTCGACGACCGCGACGCTGACCGCCCACTGCGGGATCCCGTAGAGGAAGTTCACCGTGCCGTCGATCGGGTCCACCACCCAGGTCAGCCCGGTGCGGGAGTCGTCGGGCTCGCCCTCCTCGCCGAAGAACCCGTCGCCCGGGCGCTCGCGCGCGAGCCGCGCACGGATGAACTCCTCGACCTCGCGGTCGGTGTGCGTGACCACGTCGACGAGGCTGCTCTTCGTCGCGGCGACCTCGACGCCCTCGGAGCGGCGTCGGGCGGCGAGCGCCGCGGCGTCGGTGGCGACCGAGCGGGCCACGTCGAGGAGGGCGGACACGGCCTGGCCGTCGAACCCGGACTCCCCGAGCCCTGGCCGCTCGGAGTCGGGCATGTCGCGCTCGGGATTCTCGGGCACGGTGCCTCCTGAGGGGGGTCGAGTCGTGAAACACGAACGGACTCGAGTGATCGAGTCCGTTCGAGGTGTTGCTCGGTGTTCCGTGTGTGGCAAGTGAGGGATTCGAACCCCCGAATGCTGAGCAGTCTGATTTACAGTCAGATCCCTTTGGCCGCTTGGGTAACTTGCCATGCACACCCAGCCCGTGTGTTCACCGACCGGAGGCGCCAGACAAATATACAGCCTTTCGACCCTCCCGTGGACCACCCGCCGCTCCCCCGCGCCGGCGCGGGGGCGTGGGCTACTGCACGGCGGAGGTGAGACGGGCGACGTTGTCGAGCACCTTCGACCGGAACGGCCGGGCCAGCCATTCGTCGAGGAGGAGCTCGTGGCTCGCCTCGCGGTACTCCTGCTCGACCTCGCGCAGCTGGCGCACGAAGCGCCTCCCTCGGATCATGACCGAGATCTCGAGGTTGAGACTGAACGAGCGCATGTCCATGTTGCTCGAGCCGACCACCGCCACCTCGTCGTCGATCGTGACGTGCTTCGCGTGCAGCACCGTCGGCGAGCGGTAGAGGAAGATTCGCACCCCGGCACGCAGCAGCGCCTCGTAGTACGAGCGCTGCGCGTGGTAGACGACCGGCTGGTCGCCGATCTCGCTGACGAAGAGCTGCACGTCGAGCCCGCGCTGCGCGGCCGTCGTGACCGCGTAGAGCATCGACTCGTCGGGCACGAAGTACGGGCTCGTGAGGATGATGCGGTCTTGCGCGCTGTAGAGCAGCGAGTTGAACAGCCGCAGGTTGTTCTCGCCCTCGAAGCCGGGGCCGCTCGGCACGACCTGGCAGTCGATCGTCTCGACCGAGTCGGCGACGTGCACCGGGTCGGTCTCACGCAGCAGCAGCTCGTCGGTCTCGCTGTACCAGTCGGTGACGAAGAGGGCGTTGATGCCGGCGACGATCGGCCCGTCGAACCGCACCATGAAGTCTTTCCAGGTGAGGCCGCGACGGCGGTTCTTCCGCCGCTGGTAGCCGCGCTCGATCATGTTCTGCGAGCCGGTGAAGGCGACCGTGCCGTCGATCACGAGCAGCTTGCGGTGGTTGCGGAGATCGGGCCGCTGGTACCTGCCCTTGAACGGCTGCACGGGCAGCATCAGTCGCCACTCGACCCCGATGCGGTCGAGGCGTCGACGCGTCTTGCGGTAGCCCGGGTACCCGCGACTGGCGATGTGATCCATCAGCAGCCGCACGGTGACACCGCGACGCCGGGCGTTCTCGAGGGCGACGAAGAACGGCTCGGTCGTCGCGTCCAGACTCGTGATGTAGAACTCGGCGTGCACCCAACGCTCGGCGTCGTCGACGGCGGCCACCATCGCGTCGATCGAGGCCTGGTAGTCGGAGTGCAGCTCGGCCGTGTTGCCGCCGACGAGGGGCATCGCGCCGAGCGTGCGGTTCAGCTCGACGATGGTGTCGAGCCAGGCGGGCCAGGGGTGGTCTCGCTTGACCCGCTCGATGCCCTCGGTGGTCTCGACGATGTACTTGTTGATCTCCGCCTGCTTCTCACGGCGACGCCGCGGCAGACGCCTGCTGCCGATGAGGAGGAAGAGGACGAACCCGACGTACGGGATCAGGAAGATCGCGAGGAGCCACGCGGTGGCCGTCTGCGGCCTCCGGTTGATCGGCACGTAGACGATCGCGAACACGCGGATCGCGATGTCGACGACGATGCCGATCACGGCGAGGGTGGGGGCCACCCACGTGGGTATCTCCATCGACTACCTGAAGTTGACGAACTGCAGATCGACCTCGAGGTCGGCCTTCTTCAGCAGAGCCATGGTGGCCTGCAGGTCGTCGCGGCTCTTCGACTGCACGCGCAGCTCGTCGCCCTGGATCTGGCTCTTGACGCTCTTCGGCGCCTCGTCGCGGATGATCTTGCCGATCTTCTTCGCCTGGTCCTGCTCGATGCCCTCTTTGAGCGCGGCCTCGATGCGGTACTCCTTGCCGCTGGCGAACGGCTCGCCCGCGTCGAGGTGCTTGAGGCTGATGCTGCGCTTGATGAACTTCGACTCGAGCACGTCGAGCACGGCCTTGACCCGCTCTTCGGTGTTCGCCTTCAGCAGCAGCTTCTCGCCGCTGTAATCGACGGACGCGCCCACGCCCTTGAAGTCGTAGCGCTGCTCGATCTCCTTCTGCGCCTGATGGAGGGCGTTGTCGACCTCCATCTTGTCGACCTTGCTGACCACGTCGAAAGAACTATCTGCCATGCCGGACAGCCTAGCGACACCCTCCGACGGTGGTCCCGCCGGACGCACCACGGGCCGCCCGCGGCCAGCACGGTCGCAGGGCGGCCCGGACGTGCGGACTCAGGAGGCGCGGGTCAGGCGGTCTGCCCGGCCTCGGCGCGCGAGACGCGCACCATCTCGTCGCGGGGGACGACCTTGACGCGGACCCGCTCGTGCTCGTGGGCGGCCCCGAGCGCCTGCTCGTGCTCGTCGAGGCGGTGCCAGCCCTCGAGGTCGGTGTAGGCGACGCCGCGCTCGGCGAGCAGCGCGGGGACGGCCTCGGGGTCGGTCTCGGCGGGCTGCCACCAGCTGGCCTGGTCGTTGATGACGTGCGAGACGGTCTCCATCGCGTCGCTCTTCGTGTGACCGATGAGGCCGACGGGGCCGCGCTTGATCCAGCCGGTGGCGTAGACGCCGGGGACGATCTGGTTGTCGTCGTCCATCACCTGGCCCTCATGGTTCGGGATGACGCCGCGGCGCTCGTCGAACGGGATGCCGTCGAGCGGCGAGCCGAAGTAGCCCACGGCCCGGTAGACCGCCTGCACGGGGACGTCGCGCACCTCGCCGGTGCCCTCGACGCCACCCTGGCCGTCGGGCCGGGTCCGCTCGTAGCGGAACGCCGAGACGCGCCCCTGCTCGTCGCCGACGATCTCGACGGGCTTGGCGTAGAAGTGCAGGTGCAGACGACGCGAGGCCTCGCCGACCTCGCGCTGACGCCACTGGTTCAGCACCTTGTCCATCACGAAGACCTGCTTGTTGGTCGCGATGGCCGTCTTCGACGCCTCGTCGTGGTCGAAGTCCTCGTCGTAGACGATCATGTCGACGTCGCGGAGCTCGCCGAGCTCGCGCAGCTCGAGCGGCGTGAACTTGACCTGCGCAGGGCCGCGCCGCCCGAAGACGTGCACGTCGGTGACGGGCGAGGCCTTGAGCACCTCGTAGACGTTGTCGGGGATCTCCGTCGGCAGGAGGTCGTCGGCGTGCTTCGCGAGGATGCGCGAGACGTCGAGCGCGACGTTGCCGACGCCCACGACCGCGACGGAGGAGGCGTCGAGCGGCCAGGTGCGGGGGACGTCGGGGTGACCGTCGAACCAGCTGACGAAGTCGGCGGCGCCGTAGCTGCCCTCGAGCTCGATGCCGGGCACGTCGAGATCGGCGTCGCGGATGGCACCGGTCGAGAAGACGACGGCGTTGTAGTGCTTCTTCAGGTCGTCGAGGGTGATGTCGACGCCGTAGCGCACGTTGCCGAAGACGCGGATGTCGCCGCTGTCGAGCACGTCGCGCAGGGCGTTGACGATGCCCTTGATGCGCGGGTGGTCGGGCGCGACCCCGTACCGGACGAGGCCGTAGGGCGCGGGCAGCTGCTCGAACAGGTCGATCTGGACGTCGAAGCCCTTGGGCGCCTTGAGCAGGATGTCGGCTGCGTAGATGCCGGCTGGTCCGGCTCCGACGATGGCCAGTCGCAAGGTGGTCACGGTGTTCTCTCTCTCGCTGAGGGGCTCGGCGATGCGAGCGGGTTGACGGTGATGCGTGATTCGGGGACGAGGAGGGGCGGCGCCGGTCAGGCGGACCGCTCGACCACTCGATCGGCGAAGCGGGTCAGGGCCTTCTTCACCGGGCCGGAGGGCAGCGGGGCGAGGGCGTCGAGCGCCTCGCGCGCCCACCGGTGGGCCTCGAGGCGGGTGCGCTCGGTGACGTCGTGCTCGCGCAGACGCCGGACCACGTCGGCGAACTCGTCGTCGAGGGTGGTCTCGGCGGCGTTGCGCGCGGACTCGTCGATCTCGGCCCCGTCGACGTCGCCGTGGGTCGCCTCGACGATGCGGTCGATCTCGGACAGCAGCGCCGAGGCCTCGAGGTCGGTGCGGGCGAGCTCGCGCAGATAGAGCACGGGGAGCGTGACGACACCGGCGCGAAGGTCGGTGCCGGCCTTCTTGCCCGTCTCGGCGGGCTGGTCGGAGAGGTCGATGACGTCGTCGATCAGCTGGAAGGCGATGCCGATCTTCTCGCCGAACTCGGCGACGGGCGCGAGGTACTCGCGCGGTGCGCCGCTGAACATGACGCCGGCGCGGGCCGCCGTCGAGATGAGCGAGCCGGTCTTGTCGGCGAGCACGTCGATGTAGTGGGCGATCGGATCGTCGCCTTCGCGGGGCCCGATCGTCTCGTGCAGCTGACCGAGGCAGAGCCGCTCGAACGTCTCGGCCTGCAGCAGGATCGCCTCCTGGCCGAGACCGGAGACGATGGTGCTGGCCCGGGCGAAGAGCAGGTCTCCGCTGAGGATGGCGACGTTGTTGCCCCATACGGCCTGCGCGCTCGGCACCCCGCGGCGCATCTGCGCCTCGTCCATGACGTCGTCGTGGTACAGGGACGCGAGATGCGTGATCTCGGTGGCCTGGGCCGAGGCGACGATGCCGGGCGTCGCGCCGTCGCCCAGCTGGGCGATGAGGAGGGTCAGGGTCGGACGCACCCGCTTGCCGCCCGCGGCGAGCAGGTAGCGGGTGGTCGCGTCGGCGATCTCGTCGGCGAAGGCGATCTCGCGGAGCAGACCCTCTTCGACGAGCTCGAGCCCGCTGTCGACGGCCGCGACGAAGCGCCGCTCGGCCGGTGTCGCGAAGAGCTTCTCGCCGAGCCCGAGCGAGGTGCCGAGGCTGTTGCGGTGGGTCGTCGGCCCACCCGCGCTCACGAGGTCGCCCGCTTCTTCGAGGAGGCGCGGGTCGACGGAGCGGACGGCTTGCGACCGCGGTGCAGCGCGACGATGCCGAACGACAGGTTGCGGTAGGCGACGCGGCTGAAGCCCGCACCGCGCAGCCACTGGCTGAGCACCTGCTGGTCGGGCCACTGGGCGATCGAATCGGCGAGGTAGGTGTAGGCCGGGCCGTTGCTGCTGGCGAAGCGCGCGATGAACGGCATGCCGAAGCGGAGGTAGGCGCGGTAGGCGGCGCGCAGCAGACCGAAGGGCGGTGTCGAGAACTCGCAGACGACGAGGCGGCCGCCGGGCTTGAGGACCCGGTTCATCTCGGCGAGCGCCACCTGGGGGCGGTTGACGTTGCGGAGGCCGAACGAGATGGTCACGGCGTCGAAGGTCGCGTCGTCGAAGGGCAGCTTCTCGGCGTCGCCCTCGATGAACTCGATCTCGGGGTGGCGCTTCCGCCCCACCTCGACCATGCCGTGGCTGAAGTCGAGGGCGACGACCTCGGCACCGCGCTTGGCGATGGCCGCCGAGCTGGTGCCCGTGCCCGCTGCGATGTCGAGGACCCTGTCGGCGGGGCCCGCCCCGATGGCCTTCACGGTGGCCACGCGCCAGAGGACGGCGTTGCCGGCCGACAGCACGTCGTTGGTGCGGTCGTAGTTCGCGGCGACGCCGTCGAACATCGACGCGACCTCTGCGGGTTGCTTGTTCATGTCGGCCTTGGTCACGAGGAGCGATCCTACCGGCACCTCCGGTGCATAGCCCGAGTGTGAAGCACGCTCCGCGAGTAGTCTGTCGCGGTGGACCTCCCGTCGTTCCGAGCCCCGTCGTTGTCCGTGCGCAGCACGCGGATCGACCACATCAGCCCCCTCCTCGACGTCGTCGATCGACGCGACCCCCTGATCTTCGTCCGGGGCGGTGCCGGGATGGCCGGCATCGGCGAGGCCCTCCGGCTCGAGTTCACCGGTCCGACCCGCATGACCGACGCGGCCGACGCCTGGCGCGAGGTCGCCGCCCGGGCCACCGTCGACGACGAGGTGGGCGTCGCCGGCAGCGGTCTGATCGCCTTCGGCTCGTTCGCCTTCGACGACGAGTCGACCGACACGAGCGTCCTGATCGTGCCTCGCATCGTGCTGGGTCGTCGCGACGGCGTCGCCTGGATCACGAGGGTCGACGGTGCCGCGACGCCCGCCGCCATGCCGGTGGGCGCCTCCGTCCGGCTGCGACTGACCGACGGCGACCTGTCGGCCGCGGGTTACGCCGACGCCGTCGCCCGCGCCGTCGAGGCGATCGAGCACCGCGACGTCAGCAAGGTCGTGCTGGCCCGCGACCTGGTCGGGCGGATCCCCGCCGAGGCCGATCTGCGCCTCGTCGCGGCGACCCTCCTGACGGCCTACCCCGACTGCTACACCTTCGCGGTCGACGGGCTGATCGGCGCGAGCCCCGAGACGCTCGTCCGCACCGAGCGCGGGGAGGTGACGGCGCGCGTGCTGGCCGGCAGTGCCGCTCGGGGCGTCGACGCGGCCAGCGACGAGCGCGCGGCCCACGCTCTGGCGACCTCGCCGAAGGACCTCGACGAGCACTCGTACGCGCTCCGCAGTCTCCTGCTCTCGCTGGGTCGGCATGCCGACGGCATCGTCACGGCCGAGCAGCCGTTCACCCTCAAGCTCCCGAATCTCTGGCACCTCGCCAGCGACGTGCGAGGCCGCCTCACCGACGGGTCGAGCTCTCTCGACCTGATCGCGTCCCTCCACCCCACGGCCGCCGTCGCCGGCACCCCCACCCAGGAGGCGCTGGCTCTGATCCGAGAGCTCGAACCGTTCGACCGCGGTCGCTACGCCGGCCCGGTCGGCTGGGTCGGCGCCGACGGCGACGGCGAGTGGGCCATCGCGCTCCGCTGCGCCCAGGTCTCCCCCGACGGCACCGTGCGGGCCTTCGCCGGGGCCGGCATCGTCGCCGACTCCGTGCCGGATCGCGAGGTCGCCGAGACCCGCATGAAGTTCCAGCCCGTGGTCGGAGCGTTCGCGCAGTGACGCCACCCGCGCCTCCTCGGGATCCCGCGGGGCCCGGCCCGCTCGACGCGGAGTCCGCACCCGGGTCGTGGTCGCGACCGGTGGCGCTGGTGGTGGCCGCGGCGTTCTTCATGGAGAACCTCGACGCCACGATCCTGTCGACGGCCACCGCCTCCATCGCCCGCGACTTCGAGGTCGTGCCCGCCGAGGTGGGGATCGCGGTGACGAGCTATCTCGTCGCGGTGGCGGCGTTCATCCCGCTCGGGGCCTGGCTCGCCGAGCGGTGGGGCGCACGTCGGGTGTTCCTGGCCGCGATCGTGCTGTTCACGGTCGCCTCGCTCGCCTGCGCGCTCAGCGGTGACCTCGTCTCGCTGACGGCCTCGCGTGCCGTCCAGGGTCTCGCCGGCAGCATGATGGTGCCGATCGGGCGCCTGATCGTGCTGCGCAGCACCGAGAAGTCGGAGCTGATCCGCGCCATCGCGTACCTCACCTGGCCCGCCCTGGTGGCACCGGTCATCGCGCCGCTCGTCGGCGGCCTGCTCACCGAGCACCTCGGCTGGCAGTGGGTGTTCCTCGTGAACGTGCCCGTCGGGGCGGCGCTGCTGGTCGCCGCGTGGCGCGTGATCCCGGCCGTGCCTCGTGCCCCGCGCGCCCGTCTCGACGTCGTCGGGCTCGGCCTCGTCGTCGCCGCGGTCGTGTCGGGGGTGGTGGCCTTCGAGCTGCTCGGCGGCGCCCCGACCGCCGTCACGGGCGCGGGGCTGCTCGTGCTCGCGGTGCTGCTGGTGCTCGCCGCCGGCCGCTGGTTCCGTCGGGTGGCGCACCCCCTGCTCGATCTGACGGCGTTCCGCATCCCGTCGTTCCGGGTGACGAACCTCAGCGGCTCGGTCTACCGCGCTGTCGTCAACGGGGTGCCCTTCGTCGTGCCCCTGCTGCTGCAGGACGGCTTCGGGTGGTCGCCCGCCGAGGCCGGTCTGATGCTCACCTGGGTCTTCGTCGGCAACCTCGGCGTCAAGCCGTTCACGACGCCGCTGCTGCGGCGTTTCGCGGTCATCCCGATCGTCACCGTCTCGACCGTCGGCCTCGCTGCGACGTTCGTGGGGGCGGCCCTCGTGACGGCCGAGACGTCGCCCGTGGTCATCGCCCTGGTGCTGCTCGCGAGCGGGGTGTTCCGCTCGGTCGGCTTCACCGCTTACAACACGCTGCAGTTCGCCGACGTGCCGCCCGAGCGCCTCGGTGCGGCGAACGCGCTGTCGTCGATCACCGGCCAGCTCGCCGTCGGACTCGGGGTCGCTCTGACAGCTCTGGTGGTCCGCATCGCCGACGGCGTGCTGGGGACGACCGGCGTCGGCGACCCGACCGGCTACCGCATCGCCCTGATCGTGCTGGCGGCTCTGGCTCTGGTCAGCATCGTCGAGGGTCTCCGCCTGCCGCGCGGCACGGGGGCGTCGCTGCGGGCGGCCCCGCGCTGAGGCGACCCCGCGCTGAGACGACCTCGCGCGGGCGACCTAGAACGGGCGACCCCGAGCTGAGACGACCGCGCGCGGGTGACCCGCGGGGCGTCGAGCGCCTAGGTGGACGAGAGGCGGGTCTTCTCGAGCTCGACGTCGAACTCGGCGCTCGGCCACTCCGGGCGGCGTGCCGCCAGGGCGTCGATCAGGAGGCGCTGCACGGCCACCCGGGCGTACCACTTCCGGTCGGCGGGGACGACGTACCACGGAGCCGAGTCGGTCGACGTCCGCCTGATCGCGGTCTGGTAGGCCTCCTGGTAGTCGTTCCAGAGCAGGCGCTCGTCGAGGTCGCCGGGGTTGTACTTCCAGTTCTTCTCGGGGCGGTCGAGTCGTTCGCGCAGCCTCGACTTCTGCTCGTCGGACGAGATGTGCAGCATCACCTTGACGACGGTCGTGCCGGCCTCGGCCAGCTCGCGCTCGAACTCGACGATGTCGTCGTAACGACCCTCGACCTCCTCCGGCGAGGCGAGGCGGCGCACCTTGCCGATCAGGACGTCCTCGTAGTGCGACCGGTCGAAGACGCCGATCATGCCCGGGCCCGGCAGCTCGCGGCGCACGCGCCACAGGAAGTCGTGCGCGAGCTCCTCCTCCGTCGGGGTCTTGAAGGCGTGGTGCGCGACGCCCTGAGGATCGAAGGCTCCGACCACGTGACGGACGATGCCGCCCTTCCCCGCGGTGTCCATGCCCTGCAGCACGAGCAGCACGGAACCCTTGTCGCCGCCATGGCGGCTGGAGGCGAAGAATCTCTCCTGCAGGTCGCCGAGAGTGTCACGACCGGACTCGAGCGACTGCGCGGCGTACTGCTTGTCTCCCGCGAACCCGGGCGTCGACGACGGATCGATCGCCGCCAGGTCGACGGCGTCGTCGGCTCGGAGGGACACGGCGGGCGGGGTCGTCCAGGTCTTGGCCATGGGTCGAGCCTACGACTCGGGCGTGAAGCGGGGACCAAGACCGCGGGAGGCCGTGAGCCGGCCGCCCGGAGGCCGGACATCGAGCCGCCGTCGGCGGGTCAGCGGACGAGCGGGACCTCGATCAGCACAGGGCCGTCCCAGCGTCGGGCGAGGTCACGGTCGAGCTCGGCCCGGGTGCCCGCGCGTGAGTACTGCCACCCGTAGGCCGCGGCCAGGGCCGACAGCTCGACGCTGTGCGGGGTGAACTGCACACGGGTCATCGCGTCGGCGGGGGCCGTGGCCGCCACCTCGAGCCCGTCGAAGATCGTCCCCCCGCCGTCGTTGCCGACGATCACCTGCAGGCGGGGTCTCACCTCGCCGTCGCCGAAGAGCATCGAACCGACGTCGTGGAGCAGGGTGAGATCGCCGAGCAGCACCCGCGTGACCCCCGGGCGCGACTCGTCGAGCTGACTCGCGTAGGCGATGCCGGTGGCGGTGGCGATCGTGCCGTCGATGCCCGCGAGACCCCGGTTGGCGTGCACGGGGATGCGCTTGCCGGGCACGACCTCGTCGACCTCGCGGATCAGCCGGGACGCGCCGAGCACGAGTCGGTCGTGGGGCCAGGTGACGCGCCACAGGGTCTCGGCCAGGGCGCGACGGGAGACCTCACGACGCAGCAGCGCCACCTCGCCGCGGAGGAACGCGGCCCGCTCGGCGGGTTCGTCGCTCGTGGCCGACTCGAGGTCGGGCGCGGACTCGTCGTCGCCGACCACGAGTCGTCCGGCCTGGACCCAGCGACCGACCCAGGCGCGATGCGGGCGGTCTTCGGGCGACGGGCCGTCGGCGGCGGCACCCGTGGCCGTCACCGTGGCGGTGGCCGTCGCCAGGGCCGCGGCGTCGCCGACCGCCGCCGTGTCGATCTGGTGTCGGCCGTGCCGCCGTGGCTCGACTGCCGCGGCGCCCTCGGGGATATCGACGGCGTCGACCACGCGGGCGTCGCGGCCCGGGTCGTAGGCCTCGGGCGACGAGCCGCGGACGACGATCACCTCGACGTCGGACCGCTGGATCAGTGCCGGGATCTGCCGGGTGAGGGTGGGGTGACCGAAGACGATCACACGTCGCACTGCGCCGCCGAACGCGTGCTCGCCGAGCAGCGCCCGATAGCCCAGCGCCAGGTTGGGGCCGAAGTGCGCGCCGCTCGAGACCTCGGCCACGAGCGGCGCACCGAGGGCACGGGCGACTCGCTCGGCCTCGTCCGTCGCCGCGTGACCTGCCACGACGATCGTCGACGGGACCCTGTCGACCTCGAGGGCGAGACGGGACACCGGGGAGGCGCGGGTCACCGCATCGGGGCGGGCGTCGGGGATCCGCACGACGGGCGCCGACAGGGGCTCTCGGAAGGCGATGTTCAGCTGCACCGGCCCGGGGGCGGGCAGATCGCCGTACGGCGAACCCCCGGCCGCCTGCCGGTGGCCGAGGGCGGCGGAGACGGCGTCGTGCGCGAGGGCGCGGACGGCGTCGACGTCGACCGGCCCCTCGACGGGAGCCTCGACGTCGCGGACGAACGCGACCGCGCGACCGAAGAGACCGGGTTGGTGGGTGGTCTGGTTGGCGCCGATGCCCCGCAGCTCGGTCGGTCGGTCGGCGGTCAGCAGCACCAGGGGCACCCCGGAGTGATGGGCCTCGAGGACGGCCGGGTGCAGGTTGGCGACGGCGGTGCCCGAGGTCGTGATCACGACGACGGGTGCGCCGGTCTCGACGGCCAGCCCGAGGGCGAGGAACGCCCCCGATCGCTCGTCGATGCGGACCCTGAGGTGGATCCGCCCCGAGCGCTCGAGCTCGGCGGCGGCCAGCGCCAGCGCCTGCGAACGGGAGCCGGGGCTGAGGACGACATCGCGGACGCCGACGTCGACGAGGGCGGACAGCAGCTCGACGGCGTAATCCGTCGCGGGGCTGCCGCTCGACTGATCGTCGCGGTCGCTGGACATGGCCGGCTTACGCCGTGCCCGTCTTGCCGTCTTCGTCGAGCTCCGAGAGCTCCTGCTCGAGGCGACGGATGCGCTCGTCGGTGGTCTCGCGGTCGAGATCGCTGATGTTGGAGGCCGAGCGACCGGAGAACTCGGGGTCGTCGTCGGGAGCGACGAACCGGCGCCGTTCGGGCTGCCGGTTCTTGCGGTTCTTGCCGAGGAGGAACCAGAGGATGGCGCCGATCACGGGCAGGACGACGATGATCAACGCCCAGAGGGGCTTGTTCAGAGCACGGAACCTGGAGGCGTCCGCGAAGAGGCAGTCGACCAGGGCGTAGATGATGAAGGCAGCGGCGATCACGATGCCAACGACGTACAACCTCACCATTCCTCGACTATAGGCGGCGTCCCGGTGCGGATCCTGACCGTGGGCCCTTCCGTGGCCGACCTGTGATCCACCCGGCTGGGGCACGGTCTCGCCGCCGTAGAATCGCCGGGTGAAACCCTGGGTCAAGTACACGTTCATCCGTCTCGGGATCTTCGCAGTGGCGCTGGCCGTCCTGCTCGTGATCCGCATCGACCCCTACATCGCGACGATCGTCGCGGCGATCGTCGGACTCTGCGTCTCGTACATCTTCTTCGCACCGCTCCGACGTCGTGTCGCCCTCGACCTCGCCGAGCGTCGATCGAAGCCCGAGACGCGTCACGGCGACGACATCGCCGAGGACGAGGAGATCCGCCGCTCCGACCGCGACGACGTCTGAGCGTCGAGCGGAGCGCAGTCGGGCCGCAGCCTAGAAGTACAGGACCGCCGACAGCGCCAACGCCCACAGCAGCGCCGTCAGCGACGACAGCTGCAGGGCGAGGATGAGCTCGCGCGGCGTGCGACCGGTGACGCCGATGATGGCCGCGGGGATGGCCGCGATCAGCGTGAAGTAGACGTACGGCGCATCGAAGTACAGGAACCCGAAGTACGCCAGGATCAAGAACGGCAGCAGCAGGAAGAGCGCGTAGAGCGCCCGAGCGACCGGGTCGCCGACCACGACCGCCAGGGTGCGCTTGCCCGCGGCGGCGTCTTGGGGGATGTCGCGGATGTTGTTGACCATCAGCACCGCGCAGGCGAAGAGCCCCGATGCGACGCCCGCGATCCAGGCGTCGGCCGGGAACCGGTCGAGCTGGACGTACGTCGTGCCGACGGTCGCGACGAGGCCGAAGAACACGAAGACGAAGACCTCGCCGAGGGCGTTGTAGCCGTAGGGGCGCTTGCCGCCGGTGTAGAACCACGCGGCGACGACGGCGGCGGCCCCCACGGCGAGCAGCCACCAGTGACCCGAGAGAATCACGACGGCGACACCGGCCGCGGCGGCGACGGCGAACGAGCCGAGCGCGACCCGGAGGACGCTGCGGGGACGGACGGCCCCCGAGGCCGTGAGCCGCGACGGCCCGACCCGGAAGGCGTCGGTGCCCCGGATGCCGTCGGAGTAGTCGTTGGCGAAGTTGACGCCGATCTGCAGGAGGACGGCGACGACCAGGCACAGCACGGCGAGGAGGAGGTCGCTCGACCCGTTGGCCTCGGCGACGCCGGTGCCGAGCGCGACCGGCGCCACGGCCAGGGGCAGGGTGCGCAGACGAGCGCCGCCGATCCAGTCGCGGGCGGTCACCCGCCGCGCGGGCTGCCGACCGGGTCGCCCGCCGGGTCGTCCGCCGGGTCGTGCCTTCTTGCTCTTCGTCTTCGCCACGGCCCGATTCTAGTTCGGCCGGTCGCCCCCGACCGCGCGCTCGAGGGCGCGACGATCGGGCTTGCCGCTCGAGAGGAGCGGCAGCGCGGCCAGGACGACGACGCGATCGGGCGCGGCCGCCCGCCCTGCACGCTCGACGACCGCCCGCCGCAGCTCGAGCAGATCGGGCGCCGCGCCCGTGGTCACGACGACGGGCACCTCGCCCCACCGGGGGTGCGGGGAGCGCACGACGACGGCGGCGTCGAGGCCGGGTCGTTCGCGCACGACGCGCTCGACCACCCCGAGCGAGACCTTCTCGCCGCCGGAGACGATGACGTCGTCGAGGCGTCCCGTCACGGTCAGCACGCCCTCGTCGGACACCGTGCCGTGGTCGCCCGTGCGGTACCAGCGGAGGCCGTCGCGCGTCGTGAGCGCCGCCTCCGTCCGCTCGGGGTCGGCCAGGTACTCGTCGAACAGCGACGGCCCGCTCAGCTCGATCTGCCCGTCGACGATCTCGACCCGGGTGCGACCGACGGGCACCCCGTCGTAGACGCAGCCCCCCGAGGTCTCGCTCGCCCCGTAGGTGCGGACGATCGGGACGCCGAGGAGGCGCGCTCGGGCGATCAGGGACGCCGGCGTCGCCTGCCCCCCGACCAGGACCGCCGCGAACCCGCGCAGCGCCCCGGCGACACCGGCGTCGTCGGGTGCGGACCCGGCCTCTGCGGCCTCGGACCCCGGCTCCGATTCGGCGGCGTCGAGCAGGGCCGCCAGCTGCGCGGGCACGAGCGAGACGTAGCGCACCGGGTGGTCGAGTCGCCGGGCCGCCCGGGCGAAGGCGCGCGGATCGAAGCCGCCCGGCCCGAGCAGCACCGGCTCGGTGCCGGCGGTGATCGACCGCACGAGCACGTTCAGACCGGCGATGTAGTGGGCGGGCAGGGCGAGCAGCCACTGACCCGGACCGGACAGCGCCTGGTCGGCGGCGGCGGCCCCGGCCAGGAGGGCGTCGGCGGAGAGGGCGACGCGCTTCGCGTGACCGGTCGACCCGCTCGTCTCGACGACGAGCGCGACGGCCACCGGGACGGTCGCGGGGAGGTCGTCGGGCACCCGGTCGTCGGTGCGGGGCGCGACGGCCGGGCCACCTGCCAGGGCGACCCGGAGGGCCTCGAGCACGGCGCCCTGGTCACGGGCATCGATCGGGCGGAGGGAGCGGGTCATGCGCCGCGCCTCCTCGGCTCGCGGTGCCGGCCTCGCGACGCCCGACCCGCGAGCCCGGCGTCGACGATGGGCATCAGTACTGCCAGGGGAACGGCGACCAGTCGGGCTCGCGCTTCTCGAGGAACGAGTCGCGACCCTCGACGGCCTCGTCGGTGCCGTAGGCCAGGCGCGTGGCCTCCCCCGCGAAGACCTGCTGCCCGACGATGCCGTCGTCGGTGGCGTTGAACGCGAACTTGAGCATGCGGATCGCCGTCGGCGACTTGGTGAGGATGGTGCGCGCCATCGCGAGGGCCTCGCGCTCGAGGTCGACGTGCGGGACGACGCGGTTGACCGCGCCCATCTCGTATGCGCGGTCGGCGCTGTACTCCTCGGCCAGGAAGAACACCTCGCGGGCGAACTTCTGACCGATCTGCTTCGCGAAGTAGGCGCTGCCGTAGCCGGCGTCGAACGAGCCGACGTCGGCGTCGGTCTGCTTGAACCTGCCGTGCTCGCGGCTGGCGATCGTCAGATCGCAGACGACGTGCAGCGAGTGACCGCCGCCGGCCGCCCAGCCCGGCACGACGGCGACGACGACCTTCGGCATGAAGCGGATGAGGCGCTGGACCTCGAGGATGTGCAAGCGACCCGCCGACGCCGGGTCGGCCACGTTCGCCTGATCGCCCTCGGTCTTGTAGCCGTCGCGACCGCGGATGCGCTGATCGCCGCCGCTGCAGAACGCCCACCCGCCGTCTTTCGCGCTCGGCCCGTTGCCGGTCAGCAGGACGACGCCGATGCGGCTGTTCATCCGAGCGTGATCGAGCGCCCGGTAGAGCTCGTCGACGGTGTGCGGACGGAAGGCGTTGCGGACCTCGGGCCGGTCGAACGCGACCCTCGCCACCCGCCCGTCGACGCTGTGGTGGTACGTGATGTCGGTGAGGCCGTCGAACCCGTCGACCTCTCGCCACTCGGTGGGGTCGAACAGGTCGGAGACGGCGTCGCTCATGCGCCCCAGCCTACGACCGGCCGCCGACGCCGGGGTGCGGGTGATCGGGTGCGGGTGACCGCGGCGCGGGTCAGAAGGCGGGGAGCACCCGGGCGAGCAGGAAGACGAGCACGAACGGGTTCGCCAGCACGCTGAGAAGAACCGCCGCCACGGCGAACCAGCGACCGCGGCGGAGGACGACCGCGACGAGCGCGACGACCCCGACGACGATCGAGGCCAGCATCGTGACGAGCGCGATCGTCGCGGCCGGGGTGACCAGGTCTCCGGCCAGGAGCGCCACCGCGATCCCGTCGAGGGCCAGCAGAGCGAGCGCCAGCACGAACGTCACGAGACCGAGACGCCGAGATGCCGCAGGACGATCGCCGACCTCGACGCCCGAGGCGTCGTTGGCCAGGATGTCGAGGCCCTCCGGTGCGGCCGGGCGGGTGGTCGGGTCGTTCGGGTCGTTCTCTGCTGCGGCCATGGCCCACGATGCTACCCAACCCCAGGGTGCGCCAGGGGCCGCCCGGGGTCGAGCCCGCGGTGCGAGACTGGCCCCGTGTCGAACAGCAGCCCCACCCCGCGCGCCGCGCCGCGCCTCCCCCCGCTCGCCGATCTGCTCGACGACGCGCACGTCGTGCAGCTGCCGCTCCGCACGAGGTTCCGAGGCCTGGACGCCCGCGAGGCCCTCGTCGTCGAGGGCCCGAACGGCTGGACCGAGTTCAGCCCGTTCGTCGAGTACGGCCCCGCCGAGGCGAGCGCCTGGCTGGCGGCGACCATCGACTTCGGGTGGGGCGTCGAGCACCCGACCCGCGCCTCCTCGGTGGCCGTCAATGCGACGCTGCCGACCGTCGCTCCCGGCGAGGTGCGGACGGTGCTCGACCGCTACCCCGGCTGCCGCACCGCCAAGGTGAAGGTCGCCGACCCCGGCGAGACGCTGCGCGACGACGTCGCCCGCGTCGCCGCCGCCCGCGAGTACATCGGTGACACCGGTCGCGTGCGCATCGACGCGAACGGCGCATGGACGGTCGCGCAGGCCGAGGAGGCGCTGGTCGCCCTGGCCCCGTACGCCCTGGAGTACGTCGAACAGCCGTGCGCCACGGTGCCCGAGCTCGCGGAGCTGCGGCGTCGCACCGCCGGGCTCGGCGTGCCCGTCGCCGCCGACGAGAGCGTGCGCAAGGCCGCCGACCCGCTCGCCGTCGCCCGGGCCGGGGCCGCCGACCTGCTCGTGATCAAGGCGCAGCCCCTCGGCGGGATCACGGCCGCGCTCGACATCGTCGCCGCCGCCGGGCTGCCGGTCGTCGTGTCGAGCGCCCTGGACACCTCGGTGGGGCTGAGCATGGGCGCCCACCTCGCCGCCGCGATGCCCGAGCTGCGGCATGACTGCGGACTGGGAACGGCCGCGCTGCTGGCGGCCGACGTGACGCGAGCGCCGCTGCTGCCGGTGGACGGAGCGATCGAGGTGCGCCGCGTCGACGTCGACGTCGACCTGCTGCGGCGGCACGCGGCGAGCGACGACCGACGGGAGTTCTGGGTGGAGCGGCTCCGCGCCTCCTACGCCGTGCTCGCCGGCTGAGGGCGGCGGCGCGGCGGCGGTGGCAGTGGCAGTGGCAGTGGCAGTGGCAGTGGCAGTGGCAGAAACGTACTGCGGCGGGTTCCCGTCACCCGGGGCGGGTCAGCGCTGACCCGCCAGGGATGACGGGAACCCGCCCGACCCCGATCGACGCACGCAGCGCGGGTCGGCGGCGGCGCGGATCAGACGCGGCGCGGGTCAGAGGCCGGAGTAGGCGTGCAGACCCTTGAAGAAGACGTTGACCACGGAGAAGTTGAACATGACGGCCGCGAAGCCGATGATCGACAGCCACGACGACCGCGAACCGCGCCAGCCGCGCGTCGCCCGCGCATGGATGTAACCGGCGTAGAGCACCCAGATGATGAAGGTCCAGACCTCTTTGGTGTCCCAGCCCCAGTACCGGCCCCACGCGCGCTCGGCCCATACGGCGCCGGCGATGAGGGTGAAGGTCCAGAGGACGAAGCCGACGAGCGCCACGCGGTACGCGAGGTCTTCGAGACGATCGGCGCCGGGCAGCGTCTGCATGAAGCCGAGACCGGCGAGCTTCGCCTGCTCGCGACGCGTCTGGATCAGCTGGGCGATCGACAGGCCGGCCGCGATGGCGAAGAACCCGGTGCCGAGGATCGCGACGAGCACGTGGATGACGAGCCAGGCGGACTGCAGTGCGGGCTGCAGCGGCACGACGGCGACGTAGTAGTTGACCGTGCCGATGGCGAGCAGGATGAGGTTCAGACCCATCACGTACGCGCCGAGGAACGAGATGTCGACGAACTGCTTGACCAGCAGATAGACGCCCACGATGATCGCCGTGCCGGTCAGCGAGAACTCGAACATGTTCGCCCACGGCACCCGCTCGGCGGCGACGCCTCGCATGATCACCGAGGCGACGTGGACGACGAGGCCGAGGACCATCAGCGACGTGGCGACGCGTTCGAAGCGCGACGGGCGGCGACGACCCGACGAGTCGGTCGTGTCACCGCCGACGGTCGTGGCCGGGCGGTCGAGCACCACGGTCGACGAACCGCGTGCGGTCGAGGCCGAGGCCACCGGCGCGCGACCGCCGTCGAGACTCGACGCCTCTTTCGCCGCGAGCTGGGCGTCGCCGGAGCGCTTCGCCAGGTCGAGCGCGTAGGCCACGAACGAGATCGTGTAGATGGCCATCGCCGAGTAGACGGCGACGAGCGAGTAGTAGGCGAGGTCGGCGGTCACGAGGAGAGCTTACGTCCGTCGGGTGCGGGCGACGACTCGTCGTCTCTCGACGTCGAAGCGGTTGTCTCGCCCGAGGCCACCGCCTTCGCCGCCTCGGCGGGCACGCCCAGCCCGGTCAGATGCGTTCGGGTGATGTCGCCCACGGCCCTCTCGAGGGTCGGATCCTCGCCGCGCGCGAGACCGGCGTACTCGAGCACGAGACCGGACCCGGTGTCTCGGGCCTTGACCCAGACGCGGCGTCGGGGCACGAACAGCGCCGTGAGCAGACCCGCGAAGCTGAGGCCGGCGAAGAGCAGCACCCACAGCTGCGACGGGTCGTGATGCACGTCGAACGACGCGAAGCGCTTGACGCCGTCGAAGGTCACGGTGCCCAGCCCGTTGGGCAGATCGGCGGTCTCGCCGGGGGTGACGCGGATGGCGCTCGTGTCGGCGTCGGCACCCGCCACCTCGGTCAGCCCCACGGTGTCGAGGGCGTAGACCGATCGCGGCACCCCGTCGTCGAGCCCGAGGTCGCCCGTGTAGACGTTGAGGCTGAGCACCGGGTTGAGCGTGTCGGGGTAGTTCGAGGCCAGCATGCCCGACTCGGTGTCGACCGCCGACGGGTAGAAGAAGCCGATCATGCCGAGCTGCTCGGGCGACGAGTCGGGCACCTTGATGACGCCCTGCGACATGAGGTTCGTGTTCTGCGGCAGGAACGGGACGGTGTCTCGGAAGGCGACGTCGCCGTCGCCGTCGCGCACCGTCACGTCGACCGCGTAGCCGTTGCCGAGCAGGTACACGTTCGAGCCGCCGATGGCGAGCGGGCTGTTGACCTTGATCTGACGCTTCTCGTCGTCGTCACCGTCTTGCGTGCGGGTCGTGACGTCGGCCGTGTAGTCGAGGGCCTGCCCGAGGGCGTCGCGGTTCTGCTCCTCGTAGTCGGTCGTGAACCGGTCGAGGGTGATGCTGAACGGGTCGAGCTGCGAGTCGTCGAACCACCGACCCGGGTTGAACGAGTCGTACGAACCGAGCACGTTCGTGAAGGTCTGACCCTCGACGACGACGCGCTGACCGGCGTAGCCGAATCCTCCCCCGACGCCGACGGTCAGCAGCACGCCGACCAGCGCCGCGTGGAAGACCAGGTTGCCGGTCTCGCGCAGATAGCCGCGCTCGGCGCTGACCGAGTCGGCGAAGACCTCGGTGCGGTAGCCGGCGCGCTTCAGCTGCGCACGGGCCGCCTCGACGGCGGCGGCGGGGGTGACGGAGGGCCGACCCGCGCCTCCTCCGCTCTGATCGATCGTGACCGTCCGGTAGCCGGCGAGACGCGACAGCCGGGCCGGGGTCTTGGGCGGACGGGCGCGGAGGGCTTCGAAGTGGTGCTTCGTCCGCGGGATGATGCAGCCGATCAGCGAGATGAACAGCAGCAGGTAGACCGCCGAGAACCACGGCGACGAGTAGGTGTCGAAGACGCCGAGCTTGTCGAGGATCGGGAACAGATCGGGGTTGTCGGTGCGGTACTGGACGACCCCGTTCGGGTCGGAGGTGCGCTGGGGCACGAGCGATCCGGGGATCGCGGCGACCGCCAGCAGCATGAGGAGGAACAGCGCCGTCTTCATGCTGGTCAGCTGCCGCCAGAAGAAGCGGAGGTAGCCGATCGGGCCGAGTCGCGGCTGCGTCACTCCGTCGCCGCCCCTGCCCTGGGACGGAGCCCGGACCGAATCGACGTGGTCGCTCGGCCGCAGCGGATCGGCGGAGGCGTCGGTCTCGTCGGCCGGCGTCAGCGGCTCGCGGTCAGACGATCGTGCCATAGCTCGCGATCACCGACCCGAGACGGGACATCAGATCGGACCAGAGGCCCGACACCATGAGCAGGCCGATGACGATCAGGATGGAACCTCCGACGATGTTGACGGCGCGCATGTGCCGCTTGACGAACGAGATCGACCGCGACGCCCAGCCGAAGCCGAGGGCGACGAGCAGGAACGGCACGCCGAGTCCGATGCAGTAGAAGAGGCCGAGCAGCACGGACTGCCCGAGCGACGCGGAGTCGAGCGACATGGCCGTGATGGCGGCCAGGGTCGGACCGATGCAGGGTGTCCAGCCGATGCCGAAGACGATGCCGAGCAGCGGGGCCCCGGCCAGACCCGTGGCGGGCGTGACCGGCAGCTTCAGCGTGCGCTGGAAGAAGCCGAACTGCCCGATGAAGACGAGACCCAGCACGATCACCACCAGGCCCATCAGCCGCACGATGAGGTCGCGCCACTGGATCAGCCAGAAGCCGGCGGCCGCGAACGCGAGGTTGGCCCCGACGAAGACGACCGTGAAGCCGGCGACGAACAGGAGCACCCCGAGCACGACGCGACGGCGATCGCGGCGGGCGGCGGCCGACACGGCGTCGGGCGTCGGCACGGCGTCGCCACGGGCCGCGGGGACCGATCGACCCGTCAGCCCGCCGACGTAGCCGAGGTAGCCGGGCACGAGCGGCAGCACGCACGGCGAGAGGAACGAGATGAGACCGGCCAGGAGGGCGACCGGGAGCGCGACGGCGAGCTGTCCGCTCACCACCGCCTCGAAGAAGGGATTGCCCTGGTACACCTAGGACTGCTCGGCGAGGGTGTCGGACACCAGGGTGTCGAGGATGCTCGGACCGTCGAGACCCCCGAGGATGCGCGCGGCGATTCGGCCCTGCTGGTCGAGGACGATCGTGGTCGGCACGGAGTTCGGTGCGATCGTGCCGGCGAGGGCCAGCTGCACGGCCCCGTCGTTCGTGTCGACGACCGACGGGTAGCCGACGTCGAAGGTGCGGGCGAAGGCCTGCGAGGTCGCCGCCTGGTCTCGGACGTTCACGCCGATGAACTGCACGCCCTCGTCGGCGTAGTCGTCGTGGACCTGCTCGAGGTCGGGGGCCTCGGCGCGGCAGGGCGGGCAGCCCGCGTACCAGAAGTTGAGGACGACGACGTCGCCGTCGTAGTCGGATCGGGACAGCGTCTCGCCCGTGTCGGTCTCGCTGGTGAACTCGACGGGGTCGCCGCGGTCTTCGGGGGCGATCTCGGTCACGGTGCCGCTGCCCGAGATGTAGTTCTCGGTGGTGCCGTCGCCGAAGTCGGCCGCGAGGTCGTCGTTCTGGGAGGTGCAGCCCGTCAGGGCGAGAGCCACGACGGCGGCGCCGGCGAGCACCCGCGAGATCGTGGTCGCCCGACGGGTGGTGGAGGTCTTACGGGTGGTCACACTGCTCCAAGATCGACGGCGGAATCGAGCAAGTCTCGCGCGGGATCCTGATAGCCCACCTCGACGAAGGCGTCGCCGCGACGTTCGAGGGTCGTGACGCTCGACAACGAGCACCGACGGCGCCGGGGGTCGTGGAACAGACGGGCGCCGGTGACGCTGCGGTGCACCATCCAGATCGGCAGCTGGTGGCTGACGAGCACGACGTCGCCGGTGTCGACCGAGGCCCAGGCGTCTTCGACGGCCGCGAGCATGCGCGACGCGATGCTGACGTAGGCCTCGCCCCAGCTCGGCTTCAGCGGGTTGACGATCCACGGCCATTCGGCGGGGACGGCGAGCTGCTTGCGGATCGTGAAGTCGGACCGACGACCCTCGTACTTGTTGGCCGGCTCGACGAGGCGATCGTCGACGGCGACCGTGAGACCGAAGCGCTCGGCCCAGGGCGCGGCCGACTCGCGGGTGCGCTGGAGGGGGCTCGCGGTGACGGCGACGACCGGCGCACCCTGCTGCTGCAGCATGTCGGCCGAGGAGGCGGCCATCCGGTGCCCGAGATCACTGAGGCCGAAGCCGTCGAGACGGCCGTAGAGCACGTGCTCGGGGTTGTGCACCTCACCGTGCCGGACGAGGTGGATGTGCTGGGCGGGCATGCCCTCCAGTCTAGGTCGAGGCCCCGCGCACACCTCCCTCACGGGAACCGCAAAGATCCGACCGCCCTGTAAAGTCGAGCCTCGTGATCGAACGCACCCTCATCAGCGACCTCTCGCCCCTCCCCGACGGCACCGTGACGGTGGCGGGCTGGGTCGATACCGTCCGCGACCAGAAGAAGGTGCAGTTCGTCGTGCTCCGCGACGAGTCGGGCGCCGTCCAGCTGGTCCGCCCGCGCACCGCCGCCGACGTGCTCGCCGCGAACGGCGAGGTCGATGAGATCGCCGACGCCATCTCGGGTCTGGCGCAGGGCAGCTTCGTCACGGTGACGGGTGAGCTCAAGCACGACGAGCGCGTCAAGCTCGGCGGCATCGAGGTCAAGATCGCCACCCTCGTCGTCGACAGCGCCGCCGACCCCGAGACGCCGATCGCCCCCGACAGCGGCATCGACAAGCGCATGGACTGGAGGTTCCTCGACCTCCGCGTGCCACGCAATGCCCTCATCTTCCGCGTGCAGACGACCTTCGAGCACGCCATGCGCACCTACTGGGTCGAGCGCGGCTACATCGAGATCCACACCCCGAAGATCATGGCCTCGGCGAGCGAGTCGAACGCCGAGCTGTTCAAGGTCGAGTACTTCGAGGGCAGCGCGTTCCTGGCGCAGAGCCCCCAGTTCTTCAAGCAGATGGCGCAGAGTGCCGGCTTCGGCAAGATCTTCGAGATCGCACCCGTCTTCCGTGCCGACCCGTCGTTCACCTCGCGTCACGCGACGGAGTACACGAGCGTCGACGCCGAGATCAGCTACGTCGACAGCCACGAGGACGTCATGACGATGCAGGAGGAGCTGCTCGTCGCCGCCTTCACCGCGGTCGTCGACAAGCACGGCTCCGAGATCAAGGAGCTCTTCGACGTCGACCTGACCGTGCCGACCACGCCGTTCCCGCGGATCCCCCTCGCCGAGGCGAAGCGCATCGTCGCCGACCGCGGCTACGTCGTGCCCCGTGCCGACGCCGATATGGACCCCGAGGGCGAGCGTCAGATCGCCGCCTACGTCAAGGAGACGTTCGACCACGACTTCGTGTTCCTCACGGACTACGACGCGTCGATCCGGCCGTTCTACCACATGCGTCACGACGACGACCCGCAGCTCACGAAGAGCTACGACCTCATCTACAACGGCACCGAGATCACGACCGGCGCCCAGCGCGAGCACCGCGTCGACGTGCTCGAGGCCCAGATCCGCGAGAAGGGCATGAAGCCGGAGGAGCTCGGCGGCTACCTCGACTTCTTCCGCTACGGCGCCCCGTCGCACGGCGGATTCGGCATGGGCCTGGCCCGCGTGCTGATGCTCATGCTGCACCAGCCGAATCTCCGCGAGGTCACGTACCTCTTCCGTGGCCCCAGCCGCCTGACCCCGTAGGCGCCGGCCACGGGCGCGACGCCCGAGAGGATCGAAGGGACGACCCACCGCCACGTTCGGCGGAGGGTCGTCCTTTCTCGTCGGTGGGCCGGCTCAGCCGGCGGTGGACCGGCGCAGGGCCGCGCGGAGTCGCTCGGGCTCGATGCGCCAGATGGTGTGGACCCGCTCGTCGATCAGCACGACGGGGATCTCCTCGGCGTACTCGGCCTCGAGCGCGACGTCGTCGAGGATGCTCTTCTCGTCGTAGCCGAGGCCCGCACCGGCGAACTCGGTCTCGGTGAGGACACCGTCGAGCGCCGTACGGGCCTCGTCGCAGAGGTGACAGCCGGGCTTGGTCAGGAGGGTGATGGTCGGTGCGCTCACGTCTGCCACGTTAGCAAGCGGGGAACCCGTCGACGACCCGCCGACGGGTACGACGATGCCCCCGCCGGCACAGGGCCTGCGGGGGCATCGACGATGTTGCGACTACTTCTTGTTGCGTCGCTGGTGACGAGTCTTGCGAAGCAGCTTGCGGTGCTTCTTCTTCGCCATGCGCTTACGACGCTTCTTGATGACAGAACCCATAGAGACCTCACTGATTTCTGGATTGGACCGACCGGGTCCGAATCAGAACCGCGGAAAAATACCTCGGGGCAGTCTACTAGGGCGACTGCCGAAAGTCGAAGTCGAGTCAGCCGACGTCGGCGATGCCCGTGCGCAGCACGGCCGCCACCGCCGACTCGGGCACACGGAACGAGCGCCCGAACCGGATGGCCGGCAGCTCTCCCGAATGCACCATGCGATAGACGGTCATCCGCGACACGCGCATCATGTCCGCCACTTCGGCGACGGTGAGAAACCTCACGTCCGACAGGCCGTCCGCCATGTCTCCCCCTCGTGTCCGACCCGGACTCCCCGAGTGGGTGCAGGCGCACGCATGTGACTCGTGTGCCTGATGGTCACTCTAGGGGCGCACGTGACCTCGTGCAACGCTCAGACGCCGCCGCGACCCAGTCGCTTGCGGACGGGCTCGATCACGCGCTCGTCGAGCGCGCTCGACGCGTCGTGCAGGGCCGAGGAGGCGCGGTGCTGCGCATCGGCGACCGCACGGCCGAGCGAGCTGCCCACGTCGCCCGCGTCGGGGATGCTCTCGGCCGCCCGACGGAACGGGGCCGGCACGCTGGCCCCCGCCCACGCCGCGAACGCCCCGCCCGCGGCCGTGTCGATCTCCACCTCGACGCCGAGGAACGGGATGAGCCAGTCTTCGACGGTCTCGAGCGGTGCGGTGTCGATGCCGTAGAAGCGATGCTGCCCGCCCTCGCGCACATGCACGAGCCCGGCGTCACGGAGCACCCGCAGATGCTTCGACACGGTCGGCTGGCTGATGCCGAGGCGCGAGACGAGCTCGCCGACCGACACGTCGCCGGTGGCCGACTCGCCCGAGACGCGGGCCTCGAGCAGCACGGCCAGCAGGTCTCGGCGGGTCCCGTCGGCGATCACGGCGAAGAGGTCAGGCATGCAGCCACAGTAACGACGACCGGCCCGGAGTACCATGCACGGGTGACGCGCCCCTCCCCCGCCTCCCGGCGCATCCCGCGCACCATCCGGCAGGGACCCCTCCGGGTCGCGTCCCGCGGGCCGGTCCGCCGCATCACCGACTACGTCGACGACATCGGTCGCCACTCACCCGCGCGCTTCGCGATCATGATCTTCACGGGTCTGATCCTGCTGTTCACGGCGATCTTCTCGCTGCCCGTCGCGGCGGCCGACGGGCGGTCCACACCCCTCGTCGACTCGCTGTTCACGGCGGTCTCCGTCATCTGCGTGACCGGTCTCGCGACGGTCGACATGGCGACGCACTGGTCGGTCTTCGGCCACGTGGTGATCTTCGTCGGCGTGCAGATCGGCGCCATCGGCGTGCTGACGCTCGCCTCGATCATGGGCCTGGTGGTGTCTCGGAAGCTGGGGCTGCGCGCCCGGCTGATGGCCGCCTCCGACAGCAATCCGCTGCGCGTGCACGCCGGCCCGGTGCCCGAGGGGCAGGCCGTGCGCCTCGGCGAGGTCGGCGGGCTGCTCGCCACGGTCGCCCTGAGCTCGGCCGTCATCCAGGCGGTGATCGCGGTGCTGCTCCTGCCACGTCTCGTGATCGACGGCATCCCGATCGGCGAGGCGGTGCTCGACAGCTTCTACTACTCGGCGATGGCCTTCACGAACACGGGGTTCTCGCCGAACGCCGAGGGGCTCGCGCCGTTCGCCCACGACTACTGGTTCCTGACGCTGATCATGATCGGCGTCTTCCTCGGCAGCATCGGGTTCCCCGTCATCTACGCCCTGGCCCGCAACCCCTGGCACCCCCGCCGCTGGTCGGTGCACGTGAAGCTGACGCTCGTCACCAGCTTCATCCTGCTGTTCGCCGGCGCCCTGCTGTTCATCGTGCTCGAGTTCGACAACCCCGACACGTTCGGCGGCATCGCGGCGTTCCCGACGATCTTCCAGTCGCTCTTCCTGAGTCAGATGACGAGATCGGGCGGCTTCTCGACCATCGACATCTCGGATCTGAACGGCTCGTCGCTGCTGGTGACCGACATGCTGATGTTCATCGGCGGCGGCTCGGCCTCGACGGCCGGCGGCATCAAGGTCACGACCCTCGCCGTGCTCTTCCTGGCGGCGTTCGCCGAGGCGCGGGGCAACCGCTCGATGGAGGCCTTCGGGCGGCGCATCCCGAGCGACGTGCTGCGACTGTCGGTCAGCGTCGTGCTCTGGGGCGCCACGATCGTCGCGGTCGCGAGCATCCTGATCATGCACATCACGAAGGAGCCGCTCGAGCACGTGCTGTTCGAGGTGATCTCCGCCTTCGCGACGTCGGGCCTGTCGACCGGTCTGACCGCCGACCTGCCCGACTCGTGCAAGTACATCCTCGCGGTCACGATGTGGATGGGCCGCGTTGGTACAGTGACACTCTCCGTCGCCCTGGCCGCCAGCCAACGGCGCCAGCTGTTCACCCGACCCGAGGAGCGACCGATCGTTGGTTGACAAGATCAAGCACGACGCCCCCGTCCTCGTCATCGGCCTGGGCCGTTTCGGTGCGGCGACCGCGGGTCAGCTCGAACGCCAGGACCGCGACGTGCTCGCCGTCGACACCAGCGCCGGTCTCGTGCAGAAGTGGGCCGATCGGGTGACGCACGCCGTCCAGGCCGACGCGCGCAGCATCGACGCGCTGAAGCAGATCGGCGCCCAGGACTTCAGCATCGCCGTCGTCGCCGTCGGCTCGTCGATCGAGGCGAGCGTGCTCATCACCGCGAACCTCGTCGACCTCAAGGTGCCGCAGATCTGGGCGAAGGCGATCAGCCAGTCGCACGGCAAGATCCTCGCCCGGATCGGCGCCAACCACGTGATCTACCCCGAGCGCGAGGCCGGCGAGCGCGTCGCGCACCTCGTCTCGGGTCGCATGCTCGACTACATCGAGTTCGACGACGCCTTCGCGATCGTCAAGATGTACCCGCCCAAGCCGGTGCGCGGCTCGACCCTCGCGGCCTCGAACATCCGCAAGAAGTACGGCGTCACCATCGTCGGCGTCAAGAGCCCCGGCGGCGCCTTCAGCGAGGCGACCCCCGAGACCGTCATCAGCAACCACGACCTGATCATCGTGTCGGGCGACAGCACCGCCATCGAGAGGTTCGCGGCGCTCGAGGGCTGACCCCGCCAGGGCCCGGATGCCGCGGTCGCGGCGATCTCGTGGAGACCGCAGCCGAGGAGGCGCGGGTCGGCCGGGTCAGCGACCGGCCGCGATCTCGCGGTTGCGTTCGAGTGCCGCCGCCGTCGCCCGGTCGAACAGGTCGGCGAGCCCGCCCGCGTCGAGCACGGCGACGGCCCGCTCGGTCGTGCCGCCCGGGCTGGTCACCCGGCGGCGCAGCTCGGCCGGCGCGTCGGGGGCCGGCCCGACGTCGCTCGCGGCGAGCAGCTCGCTCGCCCCGCGGAACGTGCCCTGGACCATCGTGGCCGCCTGGGCCGGGGTGAAGCCGAGCCCGATCGCCGCCTGCTGGAGCTTCTCGATCAGGAGGAAGACGTAGGCCGGCCCCGACCCGGAGATCGTGCTGAGCGCGTCGATGCGGTCTTCGTCGACCACCACCACCTCGCCCACGACCTCGAAGAGCGTGCGGGCCAGCGCGAGGTCGTCGTCGGTGGACCGCGAACCGGCGCTCAGCCCGGTGACCCCGAGCCCGACGACGGAGGGGGTGTTCGGCATCGAGCGCAGCACCGAGACGGTCGGCGGCAGGGCCGCCTCCATCGTCTCGATCGTGACGCCGGCCGCCAGGCTGACGACGACCGCCCCGGGGTCGAGCGCCGAGCCGATCTCGGTCAGGAGGTCGACCACCATGTGCGGCTTGACACCGATGAGCACGAGCTTCGCCCCGACGACCGCCGACGCGTTCGCGCGCGGATCGCTCTCGGTGGCGAGCGAGGTGACGGCGCCGTGCCGCAGCGCGACCGCCTTCGCCTCCGACCGGTTGGTGACCCGGATGCCGCCGTCGACGACGACACCGGGTCGCAGCAGACCGGAGAGGATCGCGCCTCCCATCGAGCCGGCGCCGAGAATCGCTGTGGTGGGGAGCATGGTGACCATCAGGCCATCCTAAGATCGACCCTGGCGACTCGAGGGGATCACGACATGAGCACATCCGGCGGCAACAAGGCGATCATCGCGGCGCTCGGCGCCAACCTGGGCATCGCGGTCACGAAGTTCATCGCCTGGGCCTTCTCGGGCTCGTCGTCGATGCTCGCCGAGGGCGTGCACTCGCTCGCCGACTCGGGCAACCAGGTGCTCCTGCTGCTCGGCGGGCGCAAGGCCAAGAAGGCCGCCGACGCCGAGCACCCCTTCGGCTACGGGCGGGAGCGCTACGTCTACGCCTTCGTCGTCTCCATCATCCTGTTCAGCGTCGGCGGGGTCTTCTCGCTCTACGAGGGCGTGGAGAAGCTGCGCGAACCGCACCCGCTCGAGGTGCCGTGGCTGCCCGTGCTCGTGCTCGCCGTCTCGTTGGCCCTCGAGGGCTTCTCGCTCCGCACCGCCGTGCGCGAGTCGCGCCCGAGCAAGGGCCAGCAGAGCTGGGTGTCGTTCGTCCGCCGCGCGAAGGCGCCCGAGCTGCCCGTCGTGCTGCTCGAGGACGCCGCGGCGCTCCTCGGTCTCTCGTTCGCCATGATCGGCGTCGTGCTCACCTGGATCACCGGCGACGGCGTCTTCGACGCCATCGGCACGCTCGCGATCGGCGTGCTGCTGGTCGCGGTCGCGGTCATCCTCGGCATCGAGACCAAGAGCCTGCTGGTCGGCGAGGGGGCCTCGGCCGACGACGTCGCGAAGATCCGCGCCGCGATCACCGACGGGTCCGACGTCGAGTCGATCATCCACATGAAGACGCTCTACCTCGGCCCCGACGAGCTGCTGGTCGGCGTCAAGGTGTCGATGCCCGGTCGCACCGTGCTCGCCGACGTCTCGAGCGCCATCAACGCCGTCGAGACCCGCATCCGCGCCGCGGTGCCGATCGCCCGGGTGATCTACATCGAGCCCGACGTGTGGGTGCGCCCCGGTCGGGTCGACCCGCCCACCGACGCGATCGTGATCCGCGCGGCCGACTGACACCGCGCCTCCTCGGCTCCCCCGGCGAGACGGACTCAGCGGCGCGCGGCGAAGAAGTCGTCGAGGCGGGCCCGGCACTCGGGTTCGCGCACGCCCGCGACGACCTCCGAGCGGTGCGGCAGCCGACGATCGCGCGCGATGTCGTAGACGCTGCCGGTCGCGCCCGCCTTGTCGTCCCAGGCGCCGAAGACGACGCGCGGCACCCGCGCCGCGAGGATCGCCCCCGCGCACATCGGGCACGGCTCGAGCGTGACCACGAGGGTGACGCCGGTCAGCTGCCAGTCGCCGGTGGCGCGTGCGGCGTCGCGGAGGGCGAGCACCTCGGCGTGGGCCGTCGGGTCCTGGCGCAGTTCGCGCTCGTTGCGACCGGTGCCGATCACGGCCCCCGACGCGTCGACGACGACCGCACCGACGGGCACGTCGTCCGACACGCGGCAGGCGTCGGCCTCGGCGAGCGCCAGGCCCATCCAGACGTCGAACTCGGGGGGATGCGCGATCACGCGGCGGCGACCTCTCGGCGGGCGGGTGCGGGCCGGTCGACTCCGCTACCGTTGAGCCTATGCGAGTGCACGTAGCGGACCATCCCCTGATCACCCACAAGCTGACCGTGCTCCGCGACAAGCGCACGCCGGCACCGACCTTCCGGGCCCTGACCGAAGAGCTCGTCACCCTGCTGGCGTACGAGGCCACGCGCGACGTGCGCACCTCGCCCGTCGACATCGTCACCCCCGTCGGCCCGACGACCGGTCTCGAGATCAGCCAGCCCCGGCCGCTCGTCGTGCCGATCCTCCGCGCCGGTCTCGGCATGCTCGAGGGCATGACCAAGCTGGTGCCGACGGCCGAGGTGGGGTTCCTCGGCATGGTGCGCGACGAGGAGACGCTCGAGCCGACCACGTACGCCGAGCGCCTGCCCGACGACCTCTCGAACCGCCAGTGCTTCGTGCTCGACCCGATGCTCGCCACGGGCGGCTCGCTGATCGCGGCGATCGACTACCTGCTCGACCGCGGCGCCGTCGACGTCACGGCCGTCTGCATCCTCGCCGCACCCGAGGGCCTCGCCGCCGTCGAGAAGGCCATGGCCGGCCGCGACGTGCACGTCGTGCTCGGCGCCGTCGACGAGCGGCTGAACGAGCAGGGCTACATCGTGCCCGGGCTGGGCGACGCGGGCGACCGCCTCTACGGCCTCGCCTGACCCGACCTCCCGACCCGCGCCTCCTGCGGGCTTCCGGACCGCGTCTCCGACCTCCGGAGGCGCGGTTCGTCGTCGTCGCGCCGGCTGCGGCCCCCGGGCCCGCCAGGCCGCCCGCCGCATGGTGCTTGACAGCGCGACGCACGCTGTAACACAATCAACCCATGACTGACAGCGTGTTCATCCCGACCTCCGTTGAGGCCCCCGGGAGCACCGGCATGATGATGCCGATGCACGCCGTCCTGTGTCGAATGTGTGCCTGATCCGGCCACACCTCGCCGAGTCGCCGTCGCTGCCTCCGCAGCACGCTGAGCTCGCAGCCCCACCCCGCTGCTGAGCCGTCGACTCCCGGATGCATCCGCGTCACCACTCCGACGCGCATCCCCCCGATGTCACGACATCGACCGTCCGCCGACCGCCTGACCGGCAGCGGACACCGACACGAACCGAGCGATACCCGCGACGAACGATGGCGTCACCGTCGCCGAGGTACCGCTCACCCGCACGCAAGGATCCGCGTACCCATGTCCCTCACCCTCGACCGCCCCGTCGCCGCCCCCTCCGCCCGCACCATCGCCCCCGCCCGGCACCTGAACGCCGTCCCGCCGGTGGACGACTCCGTCGAGGCGACGGCCCCGGCGGCCGTCGCACCTCCCGCTGCGCGGCGAGCACGGGCACTGCCCGAGGGCCAGGAGGCACGCGGCTTCGTGCTCTACGTCGGCATCGACGAGCTGAAGGCCGCCGCGGACGGCACCGACCTCGGCGACATCGTCTCGCAGCTGAAGGCGCTCGTGGCCTCGATCGCCCCCTCGGCCGAGACCCACGCCGCGGTCGCCCTCGCACCGACCGGATCGGGCGGACGCGACGTCGACGTCGTGCGCCTGGCGCTGCACGACCCGTCGGCGCTCGCCGCACGTCGTCAGGAGGTCGAGGAGGACGACGAGCCCGGTGCCCGCGGCGGCGTGGTCGTCGACATCTCGCGCAAGCGCCTGCTGCTCGACGGCGACGTCGCACCGCTGACCTACAAGGAGTTCGAGCTGCTGCAGTACCTCGTGCTGCGCGAGGGCCGCACCATCGAGCGCGCCGAGCTGATCTCGAGCCTCTGGGCCGACGGCGACGACGAGGTGCCGAACGAGCGCACCATCGACGTGCACGTCCGCCGCCTCCGCTCGAAGCTCGGCGCCTTCGAGGACATCGTCCGCACCGTCCGCGGGGCCGGCTACCGCTTCGACCGCCACGCCGACGTGTCGATCCGCCACGCCTCGACACCGTCGCCCGACGTCTTCTGAGTCGACCCGGCGGCGCCTCGTGCCCGGTCGACCGGCGACGGGTCGTGTTCCCAGCTGATCCTTGGCTTCAGGGCTAGACCGCCGTTACCGATTCGTTATAGGTTGATCGAACCGAGGCCGTTTGCTGTGGCGGCCGAGGTGGAATGAGATCGCAGGACACTCTCGGTGCAAGGGATGAGGGCCGGTCGCCACTGGGCGACCGGCCCTCTGTCGTGCACCGTCGGTGGCGGACGGACACCCCCGCGCTTTCGTAGACTCGACGGAAACGAACGCGAGGTAGAGATGAGCGAGACATCCGTGGCCGTCGGCGCCTGGGAGGCGCTCTTCCGGGCGCAGGTGAGCGTGATGCGCGAACTCACCGACTGCTTCCCGACGCAGGAGATCTCGTTCAACGAGTACGACGTGCTGTTCAACCTGTCGAGTCAGCCCGAGCGGCGCGCCCGCATCCGCGATCTGACCCGGCACCTCCTGCTCACCCAGCCGAGCATCAGTCGACTGGTCGACCGGCTCACCGCCCGGGGCATCGTCGAGAAGCTCAGCGACCCGGGCGACGCTCGCGGCATCATCGTCGCCCTCACCGACTCCGGTTACGAGCTCTACCGGCGCACGGCGATCAGCCACGCCGCGACCATCCGTCGCCGCGTCGGCGGCAGCCTCGACCACGACGAGCTCGTCACCCTCACCGACCTGTGCACGAGGCTCCGACTCGGCGACGGCTCGGCCACCCGCGCCGATCAGGAGCACCCCGCATGAGCACCCCTTCGATCGTCTGGCTGCGCGACGACCTCCGCCTCGCCGACAACCCGGCGCTGAACGCCGCCGTCGACCGGGGCGAGCCCGTGGTGGTGCTCTACCTGCTCGACGACGACACCGAGGGCATCCGACCCCTCGGCGGCGCCTCACGATGGTGGCTGCACCACAGCCTCACCGCCCTCGACGCCGATCTGCGAGCCAAGGGCTCGAGTCTGACCCTCCGTCGGGGCGCCGCGGCGGTCGAGATCCCGCGCCTGGTGGACGACGTGTCGGCCGGGGCCGTCTACTGGAACCGCCGCTACGGCAAGGCTGCGCGCGACGCCGACGCCGGGCTGAAGACCTCGCTGCGCGACCGCGGTCTCGTCGCCGACAGCTTCCAGGCCAACCTCCTGTTCGAGCCCTGGACGATCCAGACCGGGCAGGGGCAGCCCTTCAAGGTCTTCACGCCGTTCTACCGCGCCTGCCTCGACCGACCCGAGCCGCGTCACCCCCTCGACGAGCCCGATGCCCTGACCTCGCCCGCCGACGTCGCGAGCGACCCGCTCGACGACTGGGGCCTCCTCCCGACCCGACCCGACTGGGCCGCGGGTCTCCGAGACACCTGGACCCCTGGCGAGGCCGCAGCCCACGACACGCTCGAGGCGTTCGCGACCGGCGCGCTGGCCGACTACGGGGACCGCGACTTCCCGGCGCAGGAGGCGACGAGTCGACTGTCGCCGCGCCTCCGGTTCGGCGAGATCAGCCCGTTCCAGATCTGGCACCGGATGCGCGGGGCGCTGCCCGACGCATCGCGCGAGCGCGCCCAGTCGTTCCTCCGCGAGGTCGTCTGGCGCGAGTTCAACCACACGATCCTGTTCACCTCGCCCGATCTCGCGACGGTCAGCTACCGACCCGAGTTCGACCGCTTCCCGTGGGCCGACGTGCCCGAGAGCGAGATCGACTCCTGGCGTCAGGGCCGCACGGGCATCCCCCTGGTCGACGCCGGCATGCGCCAGCTCTGGACGACCGGCTGGATGCACAACCGGGTGCGCATGGTCACCGCGAGCTTCCTGATCAAGAACATGCTCGTCGACTGGCGCGTCGGCGAGGCCTGGTTCTGGGACACTCTCGTCGACGCGGACGAGGCCAACAACCCCGCCAACTGGCAGTGGACCGCCGGTTCGGGCGCGGATGCGGCACCGTACTTCCGGGTGTTCAACCCCGAGCTGCAGGCGACGAAGTTCGACAAGCACCGCGACTACATCCGGCAGTGGGTGCCCGAGATCGACGACGAGGACTACCCCGAGCCGCTCGTCGATCTCAAGGCCTCGCGACGTGCCGCTCTGGACGCGTACGAGACGATGCGTCGCACGTCGTCCGAGGGTGAGCAGTCGTGACCGAGCCGACCCGCGCCTCCGGGATCGATGCGGTGTTCGCCGCCCGGCGGGCGGAGCGGAAGGCGCCGAGCGCGGTCTGGGCGACCTTCGACCGGCACGGGGTGACCCACCGGGGCGCCTCCGGGACGCTCGGCGGTGACGGCGCGGACGGTGCCGCGCCCGGGCCGGACACCGCGTACCGCATCGCCTCGTGCACGAAGAGCTTCACGGCGACGGTGCTGCTGGCGCTCCGCGACACCGGGGCCCTCGACCTCGACGCACCCGTGACCGACTGGGTGCCCGCCTTCGCCGACGTCGCCCTGCCGACCGCCGACTCGCCCGTGCCCACGCTGAGGATGCTCGCGACGATGTCGGCCGGGTTCCCGACCGACGACCCGTGGGGCGACCGACAGGAGTCGCTGACCGACGAGGGCCTCGACGCGCTGCTGCGTCGCGGGCTGAGCTTCGACAGCGTCCCCGGCACCGCGTTCGCCTACTCGAACCTCGGATACGCCCTGCTGGGCCGTGTCGTCGCCGAGGCCTCGGGTCGCCCGTACCGCGAGGTCGTCGAGCAGGACGTCCTGGCGCCGCTCGGTCTCGACTCCACCGGCTTCACGAACGACGTGCCCGCCGCCGGCGGTCTGGCGATCGGACACCGACGCGTCGGCGACGGCTGGGAGCCTCTGCCGTTCTCGGGCCCCGGCGCCTTCTCGCCGATCGGCGGTCTCTTCAGCACCACCGACGATCTCGCTCGTTGGGCCCGCTGGCTCGGCTCGGCGTTCGACCCCGACGGCGAGGGCGACCTCGACGGCATCCTGTCGCGCGCCTCCCGACGCGAGATGCAGCAGCTGCAGCGCTTCGTCCCGGGGCTGGGCGCGCACCCGGGCGGCTACGGCCTCGGCCTCTTCGTCGAGCAGCACCCCGACCACGGCACGATCGTCTCGCACTCCGGCGGCTACCCCGGATTCTCTGCGCACATGCGCTGGCACCCCGCCACCGGCGTCGGTGCCGTCGGATTCGAGAACGCGACCTACGCCCAGGTGTCGGTGCCGATCACGCTCGCGCTCGACGGCCTGCTCGCCGAGACGGCCGCGCAGGGCACCGGGGTCGGCAGCCGCGTGCGGCCGTGGCCCGAGACCCTCGCCGCCCGCGACGCGGTCGAGGAGCTGGTGCTCGGCGGCGGCGAACCGGGCGACTGGCTCGCCGAGAACATCGAGCTCGACATCCCCCTCGAGCGACGCCGACGCACCTGGGGCGAGGCCGTCGAGTCGGTCGGCGGCCTCGCGCCGACCTCGGCGGAGCCCCTTGCCGACGACGAGTCGAAGGCGCCCTCGCACCTGGTCTGGCGACGGGCCGGGTCACGGGGTCTGCTGCGCTTCGAGATCCGTCTCACGCCCGAGGCCCCGCCCCGGGTGCAGACCCTCACCGTCCGGGCCGAGACGGCGCACTGAGGCCGGGCGGGGCCGCGCACCGACGCCGGGGCCGAGCCGCGCACCGACGCCCGGGGGGGCCGCGCACCGACGCCGTCGGCGTCAGGCGGGCGGGCGGCCTCCGGCGACGGCGAAGGCCCGGGCCGCGGCGCGGGCGCCCCGACGGGCTGCGACGCCCGGCTTGCGAGTCGTCCGCCACGAGTCGATGAACCCGGCGGCGAACGCGTCGCCCACTCCCACGGGGTCGACCACGCGGGTCGTCACCGAGGGCACGTCGACGACCGAGCGTCCGTGTCGGGCCAGCACCGCGCCTCCGTCGTCCTGCACGAGGCAGACCACGCCGAAGCGCTCGGCGAGGGCCGTGGCGATCCCGTGCTCGTCGTCGAGACCGGTCAGCAGCCGACCCTCGGCCGGGCTCGCGAAGAACAGGTCGGCTCCTTCGATGGCGTCGAGGAACGCCGCGACGCCGAACCGGCCGATGAAACCGCTGCTGCCCGGGTCGACGGAGACCGCCACGCCCGCCTCGCGCGCTCTGGTCATGAGGCGGCGGAGCGGTACTGGAGTGCGCGAGTGGACCACCGAGTAGCCGGTGACGTGCAGCACGGCCGCGGACTCGAGCAGTTCGTCGGGGACGTCGTCGGGATCGAGTGCGGCGCTCGCCCCCCGGTCGGTGAACATCGACGACACCTCGCCCTCGACGGTGATGACGACCGTGCCGGTCGAGTCGTGGGCGTCGTAGCTCAGCCGGGGCAGCACGCCGGCGTCCGCCAGCAGCTGCGCGTGCCGGTGCCGGTCGGAGACCCCGACCCTCCCGACGAAGTCGACCTCGCCGCCGAGCGAACCGAGCCACGCCGCCGTGTTCGCCGCGGCGCCACCCGCGCGGTGCCGGATCAGCGCCTCCGTGTCCGTGCCCGTCGCCGCCGGCGTCGCGGCGGTGACGATGACGTCGTCGAGCACGTCGCCGAAGACCACCACCCTCGTGCGTGGCTCACCAGCGGATCTCGCCAGATCACCCGCGTCGAGGACATCGATCGGATCGGTCGGGTCGACGGCGGGGGCGGCCGGGTCGGACGGCGCCACCGGGTCGGACGGGGTGAGGGGGTCGGAGTGGTCGGGGGACATGCGTCTTCCACGGGGCGCGATCGCGTTCGCGCGGGGGTCGGTCGGTCGGAGTCGGATGGGTCGGGTCGGGTCGGGTCGGGTCGGGTCTGATCGGTCGGGCCGGGTGGGTCGGTCCGGACGACCTACAACACCATCACGCCACGGGCCGGGACGTGAGGCCCAGGGGGGAGAATCACCCGTCTACCCCCGTCAGCTTCACCCGCTGGCACCGTCCGCCGCCGGAACGACACACCCGCCCAGGGGATCGGGGTACGAGGCGGGGGTACAGGAGGCGCGTCACCGGGAGAAGAGGACGTCGCGCTCGCGGTGTCGGGGGCCGCCGATACCCTGATCCCGTGAACGTCACCCTCCACACCGCGCCCCTCGCCGACATGCCGCCCGTCACCCTCTACGAGCTGCTGAAGCTGCGCGTCGACGTCTTC
This sequence comes from Frigoribacterium sp. CFBP9029, assembly GCF_034045305.1. Taxonomy (NCBI): domain Bacteria; kingdom Bacillati; phylum Actinomycetota; class Actinomycetes; order Micrococcales; family Microbacteriaceae; genus Frigoribacterium; species Frigoribacterium sp. CFBP9029. The sequence goes on along the minus strand of NZ_JAXCWB010000005.1, from coordinate 157,614 downwards.
GTCGTCGAACAGCGGTGCGCCTACCCCGAGCTCGACGGGCGCGACCTCGAGCCCGACGCCACGATGCTCTGGGCCGAGGTCGACGGCCGGGTGGCGGCCACCCTGCGCCTGCTGCACGACGGCGACGACCGTCGCATCGGGCGGGTCGCCACCGCTGCGACGGCGCGAGGTCGCGGGCTGGCCGCCCAGCTGATGGGCCTGGCGCTCGACCGGTGCGCGGGGCGACTCGTGCGGCTCGACGCCCAGGCGCACCTCGCCGACTGGTACGCGCGGTTCGGGTTCGTGCTCGACGGCGCCGAGTTCATCGAAGACGAGATCCCGCACGTGCCGATGGCACGCTCGGCCGACGCGACCGGCGGCGGCCGCTGACACCGCGCCTCCTCGGCCGCTCCGGGTCGTGCACAGGGCACCGCCCGACGGCCATATGATCTGGGGATGCCCCGTCGCCCCACACCTCCGCGAGAGCGCCTGCTCGAGGCCGCGCGGTCGGAGTTCGCCGCCCGAGGTCTCGCCGGGGCCCGCATCGACACCATCGCCCGCGAGGCCGAGGCGAGCAAAGAACGGCTCTACGCGCACTTCGCCACCAAGCGCGAGCTGTTCGACGCGACACTCGGTGAGAGCATCGATCGCTGGCTCGCCGCCATCCCCTTCGACGCCCACGATCTGCCCCGCTGGGCCTCCCGCCTCTACGACCACCTCGCCACCCACCCCGACGACGCCCGCCTGCTGCTCTGGGGGCAGATCGAGGGGGTGTCGCTGCCCAGCCCCGGCGTCGTCGACCACGATCAGCTCGAAGACCGTCGACGGGCGGTCCGTGAGGCTCAGCAGGCCGGCGCGATCCCCTCCGAGTGGGATGCCGACGAGCTGCTGACGATGGTCTTCGGCCTCGTGCTCGCCTGGTTCGTCACCCCCGACGCGTCGAATCTGCACACCGGGCCGCACGAACGCCGCTGCGAGGTCGTGCGGCAGGCGGTCACCCGGCTCGTCGGCTGACGCGACGCGCGGCCCCTGCGAGCCGCTGCCGCTGCCGTGCCGAGGAGGAACCGGGCGGGCGCGTCGGGGTTCAGCCGGCTGTGTGCCGAGGCGGCGCGGCGACGGTCGAGCGGGCCGGAGTACCGTGACGGCGTGACCGACAGCGAAGCACCCCTGACCCCCCTCTCCCCTGATCTCGAACGACTGCTTGCGACGGTGCCCGACCCGGGAGGCGTCGAATCGGGCGACGTCGTGTACCGGGACGGAGCGACCGATCTCGAAGGGTTCCTCGCGACGCCGCCCCGCGCCTCCTCGGAGTCGGAGCTGCGCCCCGCAGTGCTCGTGCTGCACGACTGGTTCGGTGTCGTCGACCACGTCAAGGTGCGCGCGCAGATGCTCGCGCGGCTCGGCTACGTCGCCCTCGCCGGAGACGTCTACGGCCAGGGCGTCCGCCCCGGGCCCGACGGCGCCGCCGCCGAGGCGGGCCGCTGGTACGGCGACGTGCCGGCCCTCCGCGCACGCCTCCTCGCCAGCCTCGAACGACTGCGCGCAGAGCCCGGTGTGGACCCCGAGCGCATCGCCGTGATGGGCTACTGCTTCGGCGGATCGGCCGCGCTCGAACTCGCCCGGGCCGGGGCGCCCGTGGCCGGGGTCGCGGCGTTCCACGGCGGCCTGTCGACCGGTGCACCCGCGCTGCCCGGTGCGGTCAGCGCGCCGATTCTCGTGATGACGGGCTCGGCCGACCCGGTCGTCCCCGACGAGGCCGTCGTCGCGTTCGAGGACGAGCTGCGGAACGCGGGCGCACCCGACTGGCAGATCGTGACCTACAGCGGCGCCATGCACGCGTTCGCCGTGCCCGAGGTCGACTCGCCCGAGCACGGGGCGCAGTACCAGGCCGTGGCCGATCGACGCTCGTGGGCGCAGATGCGCGCCTTCTTCGACGAGGTGCTCGCCTAGTCCACGAGGGCATGGCCCTCGGGCCCTGACCCTCGGGGTCAGGGCCTGGGGGTCAGGGCCTGGGGGTCAGGGCCTGGGGGTCAGGGCCTCGGGCCCAGCCCTCGGCCGTCAGGACCGGGGCGCGGCCAGGGCTCGCAGCTGCACGGCGGTGGCGATGGCGGCGTGGGCGGCCTCGGCGCCCTTGTCCTCCTTCGAGCCGGGCAGACCGGCGCGATCGAGCCCCTGCTGCTCGTCGTCGAGGGTGAGCACCCCGAAACCGACGGGCTTGCCCGTGTCGAGGCTGACCCGCAGGAGCCCGGAGGTCGCGGCGTCCGACACGTACTCGAAGTGCGGCGTGCCCCCGCGGATGATCACGCCGAGCGCCACGACCGCGTCGGCCCCGGACTCGAGGGCCGCCTTCGCGACGACCGGCAGCTCGAAGCTGCCCGGCACGCGCAGCACGGTGGCCGTGGCGCCCAGTCGCTCGGCCGCGGCGAGCGCCCCGGCCAGCAGGCCGTCGCTGATCGTCTGGTGCCAGGTGCCGGCGACGATCGTGACGCGCACGCCCGTCCCGTCGACCTCGAGTTCGGTGGGTGAGCCTTCGCCGCTCATGCGCGGTCTCCTTCGGTGAGAGTGTCGGTGGTGCCGGTGATGTCGGTGGTGCCGGTCGAGTCGGGAGCCGAGAGGTCCCGGTCGCCGAGCCACAGGATCAGCTCGGCGATGGTGATGACGGGGACGCCCTCGCGGGTTCCGAGCTCGAGCAGGCCGGGGAGGCGCATCATCTCGCCGTCGTCGGCCACGATCTCGCTGATGGCGGCCACCGGGCGCAGCCCCGCCGCCTTCATCAGATCGACCGAGGCCTCGGTGTGGCCGTCGCGCTCGCGGACTCCCCCGTCGCGTGCCCGCAGCGGGATGACGTGACCGGGGCGGTGCAGGTCGTCGCGCACGCTCGACGCCGACGCGAGGACGCGCAGGGTCGTGGCCCGGTCGGAGGCGCTGATCCCGGTGGTCACGCCGGTCGCCGCGTCGACGCTGACCGTGTAGGCCGTGCCGCGGTCGTCCTCGTTGCGGGCGACCATCGGGGGCAGGTCGAGCCGGTCGGCCTCGGCGTTCGTCATCGGGGCGCAGACGAAGCCCGACGAGACGCGCACCGTCCAGGCCAGCCACTCCTGCGAGGCGAGCTCGGCCGAGAGGACGACGTCGCCCTCGTTCTCACGCGACTCGTCGTCGACCACGATGACGGGTCGACCGCGCCGCAGGTGCTCGAGCGCGGTCTCGATCGACGCGAGGGGTGTGGTCGGGCCGACCCGCGCCTCCTCGGTCGTCGCGGTCGGCAGCCCGGTCACGGTCGGGCCTCGCCGGCGGTCGGGTCGGTAGCGGTGAGGTGGTCGGGTGCGGCGGGTGCGGCGGACTCGGAAGGTGCGGGAGGCGCGGCAGGCGTGACCGGCGTGACCGGCGTGACCGGCGCTGCGAGCGCGTCGAGCCGGAGCATGCGACGGACGTGCCGGGCCAGCACGTCGGTCTCGACGTTGACGGCGTCGCCGACGGTCTTGGCGCCGAGCGTCGTCACGGCGAGCGTCTCGGGGATGAGGCTGACCTCGAACCACCCGCTCGGGGCCCCCGGCTCGCTGATGGCGCTGACCGTGAGGCTGACCCCGTCGAGCGTGACGGACCCCTTGTCGACCAGGAGCGGTGCGAGATCGTCGGCGAGGTCGAAGCGCACGCGACGCCAGGCCTCGCCGTCTTCGATCTCGACGACCCGCGCGGTGCCGTCGATGTGGCCCTGCACGATGTGCCCGCCGAGGCGGTCGCCGACCCGTGCCGCCCGCTCGAGGTTGACCGCGTCGCCGGGGCCGAAGGACCCGATGGTGCTCATGACGAGGGTCTGCCGCATGACGTCGGCGGTGAACGTCTCGTCGTCGTGCTCGACCACGGTGAGGCACACCCCGCTGACCGAGATGCTGTCGCCGTGGTCGGCGTCGGCGACCGCGAGAGGGCCGCGCACGGTCAACCGCACGCTGTCGCCCTGATCGTCGATGCGGACGACGCTGCCGAGCTCTTCGACCAGACCGGTGAACACGTCAGCGCACCGCCCCGCGCACGATCGCGGGGGACCCGGTGAGGGGCTGAGCCCCCACGGGTCCGTCGAACGCCGTCGCGGCGCATCGCGCGGCGGTTGCGGTGGTGCGTGTCATGTCGTCCTCCGGTCGTGGTGAACTCCGGGGACGCGACGCAGGGTCGCAACGGCCCACCGCTCGCTGACGAGTGGTCGGGCCCGCGCTGCCTCTCATCCGGACTATGACCGTCGGTACCGGGATTCCACCGGTTCAACCTCGGCGCCTCGGTGAGGAGGTGCCTCGGGTCGCGGACTGTGACCGCCGGTTCAGATTTGCACTGACCCCGGAGCGCGTTGCTCTGCCTGCGACGATAGCACCGGGGGCCCCCGGCGACCCCGGGTGTTCGACGTGGGCGTAGCACAGGGCAATACGCCGCCCCCGGTCAGTCGACGACGAGCCCCAGATGCGCGGCGAGGACGGGGGCGAGCATCGACAGCTGATCGTCGTCGATCGTGGCGCCGCTGAGACCGGCGAGACCGTCGATGCGCGAGAACGACGTCGTGCGCAGGTCGGTATGAGCCAAGGAGGCGCGGGTGACGTCGAGCGTGCCGACCCGGCAGTCGACGAACGCGACCCGCAGCGCCGTGACCCCGCCGAGGTCGAGTTCGCCGATGCTGCACCCCTCGATGACGACGTCGGTCAGGCGCGCGCCGCGCAGATTGAGGTAGTCGATCTTGCCGCCGACGATGCGGACCGACCGCAGGTCGGCGTCGAACAGCTCGGCCGACCCCCACCGCGGTCGCTCGACCCGCACGTCGTGCCAGGTGCTGCGCGACGCCGCGAGCTCGGGGGCGAAGGAGTCGCTGAGCACCGACTCGACGAAGCGCGCCCCGCGCAGCCGGGCGGCGCCGAGGCGGGGCGACTCGAAGACGCACTCGCTGAACGACGTGCCCTCGAGGTCTCGGTCGGTCAGGTCGGCGCCGACGTAGCGCTCGAGCTCGCGCGAGTCGTGCGGCCCGGGCAGATCGGTGCTGGGGTGGTCGGTGCCAGTGCCGGTGCCGGTGCCGGTGCCGGTGCCGGTGTCAGTGCCGTCCGAGCCGACGTCGACGAGGCCGCGCGGGTCGACCGGGTCGAGGCGCGGGGCGTCGGTGCCGTGCTCGACCGACGCGACGGAACGGGCGGCGGAGCGGCGAGGCGGTGTCATGCGACGAGGCTAGCGGCGGCCGCCGACATCACCCGCGCCTCCTCGGCTGGACGGCTCGGCGTGGGTCGACTCGGCCCGGCGACCGGTGACGAAGAACCGCGTTCGCGAAGATGAACCGGGATATATCGCGGTTCATCGTCGCGAACGCGGTTCATGGGCGTGCGGGACGCGACTCAGCACGAACTCAGCACTCGATGACGGCGTGCGGGACGCGACTCAGCACGAACTCAGCACTCGATGACGTTGACCGCGAGACCCGCCCGGCTCGTCTCCTTGTAGCTGTCCTTCATGTCGCGACCGGTCTGGCGCATCGTCTCGATCACGGTGTCGAGGCTGACGACGTGACTGCCGTCGCCGAGCAGCGCCATGCGGGTCGCCGCTACGGCCGTGCCGGCGGCGATCGCGTTGCGCTCGATGCACGGCACCTGCACGAACCCGCCGACGGGGTCGCAGGTGAGGCCGAGGTGATGCTCCATCGCGATCTCGGCGGCGTTCTCGATCTGGCGCGGGGTGCCGCCGAGCAGCGCCGTCAACGCACCGGCGGCCATCGACGACGCCGACCCGACCTCGCCCTGGCAGCCGGCCTCCGCACCCGAGATCGAGGCGTTGCGCTTGTAGAGCGACCCGATCGCGGCAGCGGTCAGCAGGTAGGTGCGCGCGAGCTCGTGGTCGGTCGCCCCGTGGAACCGCATCGCGTAGTACGCCACCGCCGGGATGATGCCGGCCGCCCCGTTGGTCGGCGCCGTGACGACGCGCCCGCCGCCGGCGTTCTCTTCGTTCACGGCCATCGCGTAGGCCTGCAGCCATTGAGCGGGCAGATCGGAGGCCAGCAGCGAGGAGGCGCGGCCCTGGTCGATCGCGGAGCCGCCGAGGGCGTAGCTCGTCGCCCGCTCTTCGTGCTGACGGAGCATCGACGCGAACTGCCGGGCACGCCGCGGCACCTTCATCCAGCCCGGGAGCACCCCCGTCGCCTCGAGACCGGCGTCGACGCAGGCCCGCATCGCGGCCCACCGCGCGTCGAGACCGGCCGAGGCCGCCTCGGCACCGTGCAGCGCGACCTCGTTGCGCCAGGCCAGCTCGGCGATCGACGCCCCCTCGGCGTCGCAGAGCCGGAGGAGGTCGTCGGCGTCGACGAAGGCGAAGGGCGCCTCGGCCGTCGGCACCGCGTGCTCGTCGTCGCCGTCGCGGACGACGAAGCCGCCGCCGACCGAGAAGTAGACCTCGCGGGCGATGCTCGAGCCCTCGACGTCGAAGGCCTCGACGCTCAGGGCGTTGGGGTGACGGGGCATGCGCGTGAGCGGCGCCATGCGGAGGTCGTTGGGGGCGAACGCGATCTGGTGACGACCCAGCAGCCGTAGACCGCCGCCGTGCTCGACCGAGGCCTGCATGCCGGTGACCACGTCGGGGTCGCACGACTCGGGGTCCATGCCCGCGAGACCGGCCAGCACCGCCGACGGGGTGCCGTGCCCGAGACCGGTCGCGGCGAGCGAGCCGTAGAGCACGGCCTCGACCCGTGCGACGTCGGTCAGACGCCCATCGGCCTCGACGGCCAGCAGGAACTGCCGGGCTGCCCGCATGGGCCCCACGGTGTGCGAGCTCGACGGGCCGATGCCGATCGAGAAGAGGTCGAGCGCCGAGACGTGGTCGGTCACGTGCCACCTGCCTTCCGAGTTCCCGGACGACGTTACCCGCTGCCGGCGACACCAGCCGAGGAGGCGCGGGTCGGCTGCGCGCCGCCGCCCACCTCGCGCGCACGCTCGGCCATAGCCCCCGACATCCCGTCGAGGAACCGGCGGACCGTCTCGAGCTCCCCCTCGTCGAATTCGGACATGACGCGGTCGCTCATGACGCCGAGCGGCCCGAAGAAGGCGCCCGCCACGGCACGCGCGCGGTCGGAGTAGCGGACGAGCACGCGGCGACGATCGACGTCGTCGCGGCTGCGCTGCACATGCCCGACGCGTTCGAGACGGTCGATGACCCCGGTGGCGGCGCCCGACGTGACGCCGAGCAGTTCGCCGAGCCGCCCCGCCGTGACGGGGTCGCCGCCGCGCTCGGCCTGCATGACGTGCAGCAGCGCCTCGAGGTCGATGTGCCCGAGACCGTGCTGGGTCGCGAAGGCCTGCGCCACCTTCTGCGACTCGGTCGTGAGGCGCTGCATGTGGGTGACGATGTCGTCGGCCAGCGGCGAGCGGTCGGGCCGCCCCTGCCGGTCGGCCGGGCGGGGCCCGTCGGGCGGCAAGGGCTGCGCGGCGTCGTCGCGCGCTGCCCGCCCGGCGGGCACGGGGGACGTCGTGGGGTGGGTCGGGTCGGGCATCGGACCTCCTGCATCTCGATTGTGGCGCACGCCCCTGTGATCTGCAATAGTCTTAGCCGCTAAGACATTCAGTGACCGAAGGATTCTCCGTGCGCACACTCGCCCGATTCGTCAGCGGCCGTCGGACCGCCTGGGCCGTCCTGGTCGCCACCGCGGTGGCCGTGGCCCTCCTCTTCGCCTTCCTGCCGTCGAGCGAGGGCGACGCCGCGCCTCCCTCGGGCGTGCCCGCCTCCAGCCAGTCCGCCGAGGTGACCGCCCTGCTCGACCGGTTCCCGAGCTCGGACACGACCGTCGGCATCCTCGTCTTCAGCGACGGGGGCGACACCCTCGACGACCGGGCGCTCGCCGCGATCTCGGCCCGCGCCTCCGCCCTCGCCGAGCTGTCGACCGCCCCGCAGGCCGTCCGGCCCCAGATCAGCGACGACGGGACGGCCGCGCTGATCGCCGTGCCGCTCGACGCCGACGAAGCCGACGCCGACGTCGCGGGCACGGCGACGGCGCTCCGCGACGCGGCCGGCGCCGAACTCCCCGCCGGCCTCGAGGCGTCGCTGACCGGTCCGATCGGGTTCCAGGACGACATCGCGAACGCGTTCGCCGGCGCCGACTTCCGGCTGCTGCTCGTCACCGTGATCGTGGTCGCCCTGCTGCTGATCGTCACCTACCGCAGCCCCGTGCTCTGGATCGTCCCCCTCGCCGTCGTCGGCGCCGCCGACGCGCTCGCCGGTCGTGTCGCCGCCGCCCTGGCCGAGCCCCTGGGCATCACCATCGACGCGTCGATCTCGGGGATCCTCTCGGTGCTCGTCTTCGGCGCCGGCACGAACTACGCCCTGCTGCTCGTCGCCCGCTACCGCGAGGAGCTGCTGCGCGAACCCGACCGGCACCGCGCCATGCGCACCGCCGTCACGAGCGCCGGGCCCGCGATCGCCGCGAGCGGCGGCACGGTCGCCCTGAGCCTGCTGACCCTTCTGCTCGCGTCGCTGTCGGGCAACCGCGCCCTCGGCTTCGCCTGCGCGGTCGGCGTCGTCATCGCCATCGTCTTCGCCCTCGTGGCGCTGCCGGCGGCACTGGTGGTCTGCGGTCGCGGGCTCTTCTGGCCCTTCGTGCCCCGCGCCTCCTCGGAGGCCGTCGACCACCCGCAGACGACTGCAGGAGGCGCGACCCACCACGCGGCCCCGCGCCGCGGCTTCTGGGATCGACTCGGTCGCGGCGTCTCACGTCGTCCGGCCGTCGTGGCCGTGTCGGCCGTGGCGGGCATCGGCGTGCTCTGCCTCGGGCTCGGCGGCTACGCCGTCGGACTGTCGCAGACCGACCAGCTGCTCGGCGACCCCGAGTCCGTGTCGGCGCAGGTGATCGTCGACGAGTCGTTCTCGGCCGGGTTGACCAGCCAGACGGTCGTGCTCGTGCCGACGGACTCGGCCGACGCCGCCACGGCGCTGGCCGCCGACACCGCGGGCGTCGAGTCCGCGACCACCGGAGAATCGTCGGACGGGCTGACCCGCATCGATCTGCAGCTGACGGCCGAGCCCGAGAGCGACGAGGCCTTCGCGACGATCGACCGGCTGCGGACGGCGTACGCCGACGGCGCGGGCGCGGGCGACGGTGCTGGCGCGGGCGACGGGGCCGTGTCAGAAGCACTGGTCGGCGGCAGCGACGCGACCGCCTTCGACACGAAGGTCGCCGCGCAGGCCGACATCGACCTGATCGCGCCGATCATCCTCGCGATCGTGTTCGTCATCCTCGCGCTGCTGCTGCGCTCGCTCGTCGCGCCCGTGCTGCTGATCGCGTCGGTGCTGGCGACGTTCTTCGCGAGCCTCGGGGCGTCGACGTGGCTGTTCCAGAACGTGCTGGGGTTCCCGGCGCTCGACACCGCCGTGACGTTGTACGCGTTCCTGTTCCTGGTCGCGCTCGGGGTCGACTACAACATCTTCCTGACGACCCGGGCCCGCGAGGAGGCGCTGGTGCACGGCACCCGCGAGGGCATGGTGCGCGCCCTCGCCTCGACGGGGGCCGTGATCACCAGCGCGGGCATCCTGCTCGCGGCCGTCTTCGCCGTGCTCGGGGTGCTGCCCGTGGTGGCGCTGACGCAGGTGGGCGTGATCGTCTGCATCGGCGTGCTGCTCGACACGCTCGTCGTGCGGACCGTGCTCGTGCCCGCCCTGGTCTTCCTGCTGGGCGATCGATTCTGGTGGCCCGGACTGCGGCGGGCCGGCGAACCGGGTATCGGCGGGTCGGTGTCATCGGGGGCGGGTCAGCGCTGACCCGCCGCGGATGACGGGAACCCGCCGAACCCGGGGGGCCAAACGCACGCGCGAGCACCGGCACGCACGCGAGCGGGCACGAGCACGCACACGCACACGCACGAGCGGGCACGCGCACGAGCACGCACGCACGCACTCGCGTCAGCGGCAGGCGCCCCAGAGCCCGGTGCGGTCGCGTTCGGCACGGGCCTCGGCCGCCACGAACCGGTCTCGGTAGCGGTACGGGTCGTCGTAGGTGTCTTCGCGTCCGAAGCCGTCGGCGATGAGGTGCTCGTTGAGCATCGTGCCGTCGGGCGACCAGACGTAGCGCAGCAGCCGGTCGTACCGGTCGGCGTCGCCCTGCGAGGCGTCCGACTCGAGCCAGATCGTGGCCCCCTCGGGCAGCCGCTCGGTCGTCTCGGCGCTCGCCTCGGGCCCGAAGCAGTCGACGGGCGCGTCGGGCTTGACGGTCTCCGGGGTGTCGACGCCGATCAGCCGGATCCGCTCACGCTCGCCCCGCACCCGGACGACCACGGTGTCGCCGTCGACCACGCGCTCGACGACGGCCTCGGCCGCACCGGACGGGACGCTGGTCGGGACGGCCTCTCGACCCGCGCCTCCTGGGCCACCGGCGGATCCACCCGCCGGATCGACGCCCGCCCCGTCGCCGAGGAGGCGCGGGAACGCCACGAGGACGACCCCGGCCAGCAGCACCACGAGGAGTCCGAGAGCCCTCCGCCGCGTCAGCGGACGGCGACGCCCGAGCGGCCGCCGCGACCGAGTGGGCCGCCGTCGGGCGCTCATTCCGCCAACCGGGTTCCGCGCAGCTCGGGCAGCTGCGTCGCGGCCAGCGCGCCGACCACGAACACCGCACCGAACAGCACGAAGAGCGTGGGCGGACCCCCGAGGGCGAGCACGGGCGGCACCGAGAGCGGCGCGACGATCGACGCGATGCGCCCCACCCCAGCGGCCCACCCGGCGCCCGTGCCGCGCAGGGCCGTCGGGTAGAGCTCGGGGGTCACGGCGTAGAGCGCTCCCCACGCGCCGAGGTTGAAGAACGACAGGAGCATGCCCGAGATCAGGATCTGCGCGACGCTGCCGCTGACCGCTCCGAAGCCGAAGAACCCGGCGGCCACCGCCGACCCCAGCAGGAACGACGCGAGGGTGCCTCGACGCCCCCACCTCTCGATCAGCCAGGCCGAGACCGCGTAGCCCGGCAGCTGCGCGAGCGTGATGATCAGCACGTACTCGAACGACCGCACGAGCGGGAACCCGGCGGCGACGAGCAGGGTCGGCAGCCAGACGAAGGCACCGTAGTACGAGAAGTTCGTCATGAACCAGACGACCCAGATCGCGACCGTGCGACGCGCCATGCCCGCCCCGAAGAGCTGTGCCAAGGAGGCGCGGGTCGGCCTGCTGACGGCCGCGGGCGGCTCGGTGGCCGGCTGGGCTGGTGCCGGCACCCCCGCGGCCTCCTCGAAGCCGCGGACGGTGCGCTCGGCCTCGGCATGCCGGCCCTTCGATTCGAGGAAACGCACCGACTCGGGCATGCGGAGCCGCACGAAGACCGCGTAGAGGGCGGGCGCGGCCCCGATCAGCAGCGCCCAGCGCCAGCCGTCGTCGCTGGTCGGGATGACCAGGTACCCCACGAGGGCGGCGCCGATCGAGCCGACGGCCCAGAACGCCTCGAGCAGCACGACGACCCTGCCGCGGATGCGTCGCGGCGAGAATTCGCTGACGAGCGTCGAGGCGACGGGCAGCTCGGAGCCCAGACCGAGCCCGACGACGAAGCGCAGCACGAGCAGCACGCCGACCGACCACGACAGCGCCGACAGGCCGGTGGCCAGCCCATAGAGCAGCAGGGTCAGGGCGAAGACCGTCTTGCGGCCGAGGCGGTCGGCGAGGGAGCCGCCGACGGCCGCCCCGATCGCCATGCCGGCGAACCCGGCCGAGGCGACCCAGGCGAGCTGCCCGGCCTGGTCGCTCCACACCACGGCCAGCTGCGCGATGACGAACGAGAGCAGCCCGACGTCGAGCGCGTCGAGGGCCCAGCCGATGCCGGAGCCAGCCAGCAGACGTCGGTGCTTCGAGGTGAAGGGGAGGTCGTCGAGACGCTCGCTGCGGGTGAGGGCCGCACCGGGCGGACGCACGGTCGCAGGGGCGGTGAGGTCGTCGCTCATGTCGGTCTCTCGGGGATCGGGCGGGGTGCTCGGGCGGGGACTACGGTAGCGGCAGCCGCCGACACGGCGAGGCCCCGAAGCTGCCAACCCGCCTGCCGGTGCGCCCCGCGGCCGCCCGCACGCCTAGGCTCCAGCGACCGGGCCATGGAGGTCCAGGTACGGAGGCGACACCATGGCAGAGAAATCAGCGAAGAAGGACAGCGCGAAGACGGCGGTCCGCTCCCTCAAGGAGAAGCGCGCCGACAAGAAGGGCAAGCGCGACGTCGCCAGCCACGCGGAGGACGCGGTCTCGAAGGTGAAGAAGCACTCGTAGCACCCCAGGACGACGTCTGACGACGAGCGGCACCGTGCGCCTCACCCTCGCGGGTGCGGTCGACGGTGCCGCGTCGTCGTCCATCGGCCGGGGGGCGCGCGCTCCGGCAGGAATTGAACTAACGTCGGTTTCGTGGCGCGTATCAGGACGCGTCGCAGACTGGGGCGGCCGGGGGTCGCTCCCGACGGGAGCATCCTTGAGCCGCGAGAAGTCCGCACCAGCCGAACCGCGCCTCCTCGGCTCGGGATCACCCCTCCGCGGCACGGGACGCCGCATGGCCGCCGCAGGCGTCGCCGTCCTCGTCTCGGTCGCGACGGCGCTCGGCGGGGTGACCACCGCCTCCGCGGCGCAAGGCGGCGACTGGGGGGACTTCACGGTCGAGCGCCTGGCGTCCGGCACCGGCTCGGTCGGCACCATGACACTCGACGGCGGGTTCCCCGCGACGTCGTTCACCACGAACGCCTCGTCGGCGACCGTCCCGAGCGGTGCGAGCGGCTGGCAGGGTCCGAACACCCCGCCCGGCCTCGAGTACGGCACCAGCCGCGGCACCACGTACCTGAACCTCAGACCCATGCGCGACTCCCCCACCCCGCAGGCCGCCTCGGTCACCACGTACACCTTCGCCTCGGCCACCCCCACGGCCGGCTGGTCGTTCGTGCTGGGCGACGTCGACGCCGACCAGGCGACGATCACCGCGCTGGACGCCGAGGGAGCGCCCGTCGGTTCCGACGCCCTGGGGTTCCAGGGCGTCTACAACTCGTGCGGACTCGCCGGCAGCCCCTCGTGCGCCGGCGGCGGCACCGGCGACGTGCCGAGCTGGGATCCGGCCACCGCGACCCTGACCGGCAACGCCGCAGCCGCGGACACCGAGGGCGCCACCGGCTGGTTCAGCCCGACCGTCGCGCTGTCGAGTCTGACCATCACGTACCAGCAGCGCTCGGGGCGACCGATCTACCAGACCTGGTTCGCGACGAAGACGTTCGCCGCATCCGGTGTCGCGCAGAGCACCGTCGACGGCACGACGACGCCGTACGAAGGAGGCGCGGTGACGGTCGCGGACGCCACCGGACGCGTCGTCGCGACGACGACGACCGACGCCGACGGGCGCTACGCCTTCCCCGCCCTGACCGCGGCACCCGGCTACACCGTCACGATCACTCCGCCCGACGGCTCGTCGGGTGCGACGACGCAGGACTTCTCGCTGGTCGCGGGCGACCGTGCCGACCTCGACTTCGCCTTCTCGGCCACGACCGCACCCGTCGACCCCGAGCCGGACACGGTCGACATCGTCGGCACCATCACCGACGACACCGGCGACCCCGTCACCGACACCCCGATCACCATCATCGACACCGACACCCAGGACGTCGCCATCGAGACCACCACCGACGACACCGGCACCTTCGAAGCACCCGACCTCGCCCCCGAGACCGACTACACGATCATCGTCGACGGCGACACCGACCGCCCCATCGAATTCACCACCCCCGCAGCCGGCGACCCCAACCCGCCCCTCGAACTCGAACAGCCCGCCGCACCCGTCGACCCCGAACCGGACACGGTCGACATCGTCGGCACCATCACCGACGACACCGGCGACCCCGTCACCGACACCCCGATCACCATCATCGACACCGACACCCAGGACG
>NZ_JAXCWB010000005.1:0-143741 GCF_034045305.1 Frigoribacterium sp. CFBP9029 | reverse complement strand
AGCACCCGACCTCGCCCCCGAGACCGACTACACGATCATCGTCGACGGCGACACCGACCGCCCCATCGAATTCACCACCCCCGCAGCCGGGGCCCCCAACCCGCCCCTCGAACTCGAACAGCCCGCCGCACCCGTCGACCCCGAACCGAGCCCGGAGCCCACGCCCGGCCCGACACCGGAACCGAGCCCGGAGCCGACGCCCGGCCCGACACCGGAGCCGACGCCGGTCCCGAGCCCCGAGCCGACCCCGGCACCCGCACCCCTCCCCGAGGTCGTGTCGGTCAGCGGGACGGTGTTCGACGTCGAGGGCGCCCCCGTCTCCGACGCCCGGGTCGAGGTGCTGCCCGCCGACTCCACTGACCCCGTCGCGGCGGCCACCACCGACGACGCCGGCGCCTTCGTCGTGACCGGCCTGACCCCCGAGACCACCTACCGCCTGGTCGTCGACGGCACACCGGTCACCTCCTTCACGACCGGAACGGACGACATCTCCCTCGGAACGCTCGTCCTCGTGCCGGGCGTCGGCGCCGTGCCCCTCGTCCCCGTCGCGGATGGCGGACTCGCCTTCACCGGCTCCGATCCCGCTCTGCCGATCGGTCTCGCGAGCGGCCTGATCGCGCTCGGTCTCGTGCTGGCCGCGGGGGCGGCCGTCCGGCGTCGCGCCGGAGCCGCAGAAGAGGAGTGACCGCGGGAGGCGCGGTGCCGGGTCGACCGGCACCGCGCCTCCTCGGCTCAGGTCGTGGAGATGCCCGCCCGCAGCTCCTCGTCGGTGAGGGTCGGCCCGCCCCCGGCCGCAGCGGCCTCGTCCATCCACATGACGTCCCAGTGGTGGCCGTCGAGATCGTCGAACGACTTGCTGTACATGAAGCCGAAGTCCTGGCTGCCCGACGCGGTGCCGCCGGCGGCGAGCGCCTTGGCGAGCATCTCGTCGACCTCGTCCTTGCTCTCAGCGCTGACGGAGAGCTGCATCTCGTTGCCGACGGTCGCGTCGACGATCTGCTTGCTCGTGAACTGCTGGAAGAACGGCTTGACGAGGATCATGACGTAGATGGTGTCGCTGATGACGATGCAGGCCGCGTTCGCGTCGGTGAAGGCGGGGTTGATCGACCAGCCGAGCGCCTCGTAGAAGGCCTTCGAGGCCTCGAGGTCGTCGACGGCGATGTTGACGAAGATCATCGTGGGCATGACGCACCTGGTTCCCGTTGTCCCGAAGGCCCGGTGCCGCCGGTCGTGGGGTCAGCATGGCCCCGGCACGAGCGGCGGTCAAGGAACCCGCGGCATACGGTGCGGTCGGCGTCGGCGTCGGCGTCGGCGAGCCTGTGCGGCCGGTCGGTTCGGGGGTGCAGTCTCGACGTCATGAAGAACACGACACTCGGCCAGGTCGACGGCGGCCTCGACGTCGGACGCCTGGGCCTCGGCCTGATGGGCATGTCCGCTTTCTACACCGGCAACAGCACGGACGACGACGAGTCGGTGCGGGTCATCCACCGCGCGCTCGACGTCGGCGTCACGCTGCTCGACACGGCCGACATGTACGGTCCGCACACGAACGAGCAGCTGCTCGGACGGGCCCTCAAGGGCCGGCGCGACCAGGCCGTCGTCGCCACGAAGTTCGGCAACGTGACGGACAAGGAGGCGCGGCTCGAGCGGACCGTCGACGGTCGCCCCGAGTACGTGCGCAGGTCGGTCGACGGATCGCTCAAGCGTCTCGGCATCGACCACATCGACCTCTACTACCAGCACCGCGTCGACCCGCAGGTGCCGATCGAGGAGACCGTCGGGGCCATGGGCGAGCTAGTCACCGCGGGCAAGGTGAGGTTCCTCGGGCTGTCGGAGGCCGCGCCCGAGACGATCCGCCGTGCCCACGCGACGCACCCGATCACCGCTCTGCAGACCGAGTGGTCGCTGTGGAGCCGTGAGCCCGAGGCCGAGATCATCCCCACCGTCCGTGAGCTCGGCATCGGCTTCGTGCCCTACTCGCCGCTCGGCCGCGGGTTCCTGACGGGCACGATCCGGTCGGTCGACGAGCTCGCGCCCGACGACTTCCGACGCTTCGCCCCCCGCTTCTCGGGCGACAACCTCGAGGCGAACGTGCGGATCGTGCAGCAGGTCGACGAGGTCGCGCGTGCCGTCGGCGCGAAGCCCGGACAGGTCGCGCTGGCCTGGCTGCTCGCGAAGGGCGAGGGGATCGTGCCGATCCCGGGCACGAAGCGCCGCGCGTACCTCGACGAGAACGTCGCCGCCGACGAGATCGTCCTCTCGGAGGAGCAGCTGCACCAGCTCGACGACGTCGCCGCGCCGAAGGGCGCCCGCTACGCCGACATGTCGACCGTCGACGAGTAGCACGGCGACCGACGTCCCTGGGTGAGCCGTCGCTCCGTCGCTCCGTCGCCCCGCCACCCCGCCACCCCGCCACCCCGCCACCCCGCCACGAAATGAACATCCCGCCACGTTTTCTCGTGGCGTGATGTGCACATCGTGGCGGGGTGAGACGTCCACGCGCGGGGCGAGGCCGAGGAGGCGCGGGTACGGTCGAGCGATGGACGACGTGATCAGACGCCGGGCACTCGTGCACGGCCTCGTGCAGGGTGTGGGGTTCCGTTTCTCGACCGAGGGCGAGGCCGATCGCCTCGACGTGGGCGGTTTCGTCCGCAACCTGCCCGACGGAGACGTCGAGGTGGAGATCGAGGGGCGACCCGACCGCGTCGCCTTGATGCTCGAATGGCTGGAGCAGGGCCCGCAGGGGGCGACGGTCGACTCCGTCGAGGTACGGGAGCTCGGTCCGATCGGCGAGACGGAGTTCACCACCCGGCGCTGACGGGGACGACTCGGCTCGCGCGACGCCTCGGCTCGCGCGTCGCCGGGGGTCGCGCTCGGACTGCGGCGCGGGTCGCGCACGGACCGCGGCGACGATCTCCGACCGGCACCTCACATACGGGGCTCGAGCACCGTCTACAGGGTGAGTAGCATCGCCGAGGGTGAGGAGCCGACCGTGACGACCGAGACAGACCTGCCGCCGACCGTCCATACGACCGTGCCGAGCCCGCTGGGCGATCTCACGCTCGTGGCCTCCGAAGACGGCCTCGCCGGGCTGTACTTCGCCGAGCACCGCAACCTCCCCGACCCGGCCGGTTTCGGGCGGGCGTCGCCGACGGGCGTCGGGGTCGTCGACTTCGACGAGGTCGAGCACCAGCTCGGCGAGTACTTCGCGGGCGAGCGTCGTCGATTCGACCTCCCGCTGGCGCCGCGCGGCAACGAGTTCCGCCGACGGGTCTGGGCCCTGCTGCGCGACATCCCCTACGGCGAGACGCGCAGCTACGGCCAGCTGGCGCGAGAGCTCGGCGACGTCGGCCTCGCCCGGGCCGTCGGGGCGGCCAACGGGCTGAACCCGCTCAGCATCGTCGTGCCGTGCCACCGGGTCGTCGGCGCCGCCGGTGCCCTCGTCGGCTACGCCGGGGGTCTCGACCGCAAGCGGCGGCTGCTCGATCTCGAAGAGCCCGAGAGCGCCTCCTCGGGCCGCCTGTTCTGACGTGCTGCCGTTCGCCCGCGTCGTCGAGATGCACGGGGCCACCGTGTGGCGCGTCTGCCGTGCGGTGCTCGACGAGCACGACACCGACGACGCCTGGTCCGAGACGTTCGTCGCAGCCCTCGTCGCCTACCCCTCGCTGCCCGAGACGGCCAACGTCGAGGCGTGGCTGGTGACCATCGCGCACCGCAAGGCGATCGACATCGCGCGGGCCACGACACGTCGTCCGCAGCCGGTCGAGGTCGTGCCCGAGCGGCGACCCGCGCCTCCGGAGGACGAGGCGCTGGCCCGGCGCGACGAGTTGATCCGCGCCCTCGACCGTCTGCCTCCCGGTCAACGCCGGGCCGTCGTCCACCACCACCTCGTCGGGCTCTCGCACGCCGAGGCGGCGGAGCTCACCGGCATCACCCCGGCCGCCGCCCGCCGCGCCTCGGCCGACGGCATCGCCCGGCTCCGAACCCTCCTCAGCCCACCCGACCCGCGAGCACCGTCAGGGGCCTCATGACCGACACACTAGAAACCGCCGCGAGCATCCCCGAAGGCGAGGCCTCGCGGTCTGCCGCAGCCGAGCTCGATGCCGTGCTGCGGCAGCGGCTCGGGGGCTTCGCTCCGAGAGACGACCGTCTCGCCGCCCTGCACGCCCGGTTCGTCCGCTCGGCGATGGACGCCGACGCCGTCGACGTGGCGTACCGCACGGTCGACTCCCCCGTCGGCCGGCTCCTGGTCTGCACGACGACCGTCGGCATCGTGCGGATCGCCTTCGACGTCGAAGGGCTCGACACCGTGCTCGACCGGCTGGCCGCGGTCATCAGCCCGCGGATCATCGAGGCGCCCGACGCCCTCGACACGGCGGCGGGTCAGCTCGACGAGTACTTCCGCGGCGAGCGCCGGTCGTTCGATCTGCCGCTCGACCGCCGGCTGTCGAGGGGGTTCCAGCGCACCGTGCTCGAGCATCTGCCCGAGATCGGCTACGGGGCGACCGAGTCGTACGCTTCGGTCGCTCGGGCCTCGGGCAGCCCCAAGGCCGTCCGCGCCGTGGGCACCGCCTGCGCGACGAACCCGCTGCCCGTCGTCGTCCCGTGCCATCGGGTCGTGCGGAGCGACGGCGCCCCCGGGAACTACCGTGGGGGGATGGCCGCCAAGCAGACCCTCCTCGCGCTCGAGGCCACGTCGTGAGCCCCGCCGACGATCCCTCGGTCGTGATCGGCGACGACGGGCTCGCACGACCCGTCTGGGCCTCGACCGACCCTCTGATGCGCGAGTACTACGACAACGAGTGGGGCATGCCCGTCCGCGACGAACGCGGGCTCTTCGAGCGACTGAGTCTCGAGGCGTTCCAGTCGGGCCTCTCGTGGGCGACCATCCTGCGCAAGCGCCCGGCGTTCCGCTCAGCGTTCGCCGACTTCGACCCCGACGCCGTGGCGCTCTTCGACGACGCCGATCGTGCTCGGCTGATGGGCGACGCCGGCATCGTCCGCAACCGGCTGAAGATCGACGCGACCATCCAGAACGCGCGAGCCGTGGTCGGACTGCGCGCCGACGAGGGCCTGGTCGACTTCGTCTGGTCGTTCCGACCGGCCGAGACCCCGTCGCCGCAGACCATGGCCGAGGTGCCCACGACGTCGCCCGAGTCCGTGGCGCTGTCGAAGGCCCTCAAGAAGCGCGGGTTCACGTTCGTCGGGCCGACCACCATGCACGCGCTGATGGAGGCCGTCGGGCTCGTCGACACGCACCTCGTGGGCAGCCACCGACGCGGCACGTCGGGGGTCTGGGTCGACGCCCCGCGGCCGGGCGCCCGGCAGGCAGCCTCGGCTCCGGGCCACGACTCGTGACGCGTCTCGACGTGCGGGCGGTCGGCGAGTACGACCACCGGCACGCCGTGGGTCTGCTCGCGGCCCACAGCATCCCCGGGGCCGAGGCCACCGACATCGGCGCGGCCTCGCATTCGCGGCTGGTCGAGGCGGGCGACGGGGCCTCCCGCGCCTCCTACCGGGTCGATCTGACCTTCACGGCCGACGGCGTCTCGGTCGACGTGGCGACCGACGACGAGAGGGTGCTCGCCCAGCTCGAGACGGTCGTCCGCCGATGGCTCGATCTCGACGCCGACATCGCTGCCGTGCACGACGCGTTCTCGGGCGACCCCGTGCTCGGCCCGCTGGTGACGGCACGACCGGGCATTCGCATCACGGGCAACCCCGACGGCTTCGAGACCGCCGTCGTCACCGTGCTGGGCCAGCAGGTGTCGTTGGCGGCCGCCCGCACCTTCAGCGGGCGACTCGTCTCGGCGTACGGCGAACCCGTCGAGGGCACCGGGCTGACGAGGTTCCCCCGGGCCGACGTCCTGGCCGCCGCCGACGTCGACGAGCTGCGATCGGCCGTCGGCATCACGAACAGTCGAGCGCGCACCGTTCAGGCCCTCGCCGCGGCCGTCGCCGACGGTCTCGTCATCGCACCGGGCGACGATGCGACCGAGGTGCGGCGCCGACTGCTGACCCTCCCCGGCATCGGCCCGTGGACGGTCGACTACCTGGCCGTCCGCGCCCTCGGCGACCGCGACGCCTGGCCCGCCGGCGACCTCGTGCTGCGGCGCGTGCTCGGCGGCCTGACCACGCGACAGGCCGAGACCGCCGGTGCCGCCTGGTCGCCGTGGCGGGCCTACGCGCTCTTCCACCTCTGGGCCGCCGTGCTGCCCACCGCCCCCGCGGCGACGGCGCAGACGCCGGCGACGGCGACGGCGACGTAGCCGCCCAGCGCACCACACGCCGAACCTGGGAGCCGGTCACCGCCGCGGCGCGTAGCGTCACACGGGTCGAAGGCGTTTCTTTCGTCTTCTCTGGCCGGTGTTGCTCGCATCCCTGCCCGTGAAGCTCAACTGCGACAACATCGGCACGAGGGGCACGGACGGCGGCATCGCCACGACCGTGCCCCTCATCTCTTTTCATGTGACCAGTGAGCAGCGCCACTCAGTCGGAAGACGTGGGCCGGGCGACATGACAGCCGCGGGGATCTCGGACATCCTGGAGACCCGAAAGGTGTCGACGTGTCGACCACCCCCGAGCCGACCGAGAGCACCGATGCGACTCCTCCTCATCCGCCACGGCGAGACCGCCGACAACGTCGCCCAGACGATCGGCTCGCGGCCGCCCGGCCCTCCCCTGTCGCTGGTCGGCGTCGATCAGGCTCGAACCCTGGCGGGTCGACTCGCTGGCGAGCCGATCGCCGCCGTGCACTCGTCACGGGCCCTCCGCGCCGCCGAGACCGCCGCCGTCGCCGCGGCAGCGCTGGGCGTGCCGCACCACGAGCTCGACGGCCTGCTCGAGATCGACGCCGGCGACCTCGAGGGCCTCTCGTACGCCGACGCCCTGCCCGGGTACATGGGCACCATGCAGAAGTGGTGGACGGACCGCGACGCGCGCATCCCCGGCGGCGAGAGCGGCAGCGAGTTCGTGGCCCGCTACGACGCCGCCGTCGCCTCGGTGGTCTCGACCACCGACCCGGCGTCCACCGCGGTGATCGTCTCGCACGAGGCCGCGATCTGCGTCTGGGCGGCGAACACCGCCGACAATCTGGACGCCGAGTTCAGCCGCACCCACGGGCTCCGCAACACCGGCGTGGTCGCCCTCGAGGGGTCGCCCGACCGGGGCTGGGTCGCCGTCTCGTGGGACGACGACCTGCTCTCGCGCTGAGCGTCGTCGGTCGAGCACCTCTTGCGGAGGTCGTCGCTTTTCGGCCATCGCACCGACGAACGCGCGATCGACCGGGATCGCCGAAACAGCCGGTCAGAGGGCGTAGTTAGAGCGACTAGGCAAAATCGACCACTGACCGGGGTTTTCTTGATTTGTCACCGCCCCTCCGGGGACGTATTTTCGAAGGGTGCCGACCATCTCGATGGCTCGGCGGGTCGCACCTCCGACCGAGCTTGCACGGGCAGGGAGCGGAGGCGCGACCCTCCCCGCCGGCCTCGCCTCAGGCGGCTCGCCTCGTTCACAGCTCGCCCCGCGCCTCCCGGACACAGATGCCAACGACTCCCCCCGCCCCTCTCTCGACCTTCTCTCGTCACGAGGAGTCCGGCACGGACCTGGCCGAGGCGGTGCGGGTGCGTTCGTCGCGCCACGGCGGCCGCGACTTCCGGGCGCGGCTGGCCGACGAGCCGTTCTCGTATCACTACGTCACCGTCGGCGATTCGCGGCTGGGGCTCCAGACGACGCGCTTCACCGCCTATCTGCAGGGCACCGTGCCGTATCCCGAGCAGTACGCGCTCATGTGGTTCCGTCGCGGCAGCGCCACCATCGACCATGGTGGGCGGACCTTCACGAGCCACGGCGCCGATCCCTTCCTGGTGCCCGCCGAAGATCCGTACTCGTTCTCGCTGACCCCCCGGCACAGTCAGCTCGTGCGCGTGGGCCGGGACTTCCTCGAGGAGACCGCCGCCGATCTGCACGGCGGACCACCGCAGCGCATCGTCTTCGATCACACGACGGCCCCCTCCGCCGCCGCCCTCCGACGGTGGCGGTCGGTCACCGCCGCGGCCACCCCGAACATCGTCGACGCGGCCACCGAGCCGCTGCTGCGCCTCGAGTCGCAGCTCAGCATCGTGCGGGCCATGCTCGAGCTGTTCCCGTGGCGGCCGCTCGACCTGCCCGCGAGCGTCCGCACCGAGCGCGGCGTCAAGGTGCGCCTCGCCGCGGAGTACATCCACGCCCACGCCGGTCAGGCCATCACGCCGGCCGACATCGGGCGAGCGGCGGGGCTCAGCCCGCGGGCCCTGCAGCTGGCGATGAACGAGCACTTCGAATCGTCGCCGACGAACTACCTGCGGCAGGTGCGACTCGACCGCGCGCACGCCGAGCTGCTCACGTCGCCGCCGGGCACCGCCCGCGTGTCGGACGTCGCACGGCGCTGGGGGTTCGGCAACCTCGGCCGATTCGCGGCCGCGTACGCCGCTCGGTTCGGCGAGTACCCGCGCACCACGCTGCGCCGCTTCTGAGCGCCGCACCGCGCCTCCTCGGGGGCGGGGGTGGACGCGGGCGGCCCTGGTGGCGGGTGGCCCTGCTCGCTAGGGTGACAGGACCGATCGAGGGGACTGGTCACATGAACACCGCAATCGTGGTCATCGCCCTGGTGGTCGTCGGCATCGTCGCCGCCACCATCGCCATCGTCGTCCGCGAGCGCCGCGACCGCGCGGTCGCCGCCCGTCTCGACGAGGCGGACCCCGGGGCCGGCGTGCGCGCCCACGCCGACGCCGAGCGGCAGCAGGCCGGCCCCCGCGGCGAGGCCGGCGGCATGTCGTGGTCGGCCGGCGGCCAGAACTCGGCCTGAGCGCCCCGCAGCCGCGCGCATGCCCGCCTGCGCCTGCGCGCCGGTCCCAGGCGCTAGCGGAGCGCGTCGCGGGCGGCTCGAGCCCGGGTCTTGATCGCGACGATGACCTCGTCTTTCGCGTCGGCGTAGTCGTTCGAGTCGCTCCAGCTGCGAGTCATGAGGCCCTGCTTCACGGACTCGTACAGAGCGCGGTCGGCGGCGTCGGAGCGGAGACGATCGCGCAGGAGGCGGTAGTCGTCGACCGCAGGATCCCCGCGTCGGTAGACGTGCACGTGCACGTCGCGAGCTGGCGTCCGCACGAGTCGGTGCCCCGGCTCGCGCACCCGCAGCTCGTACCCGGCGGCGAGCAGGGGCTCGAGGTAGTCCTTCTCCGCCGTGATGTCGGCCACGACCACCACGAGATCGATGATCGGCTTGGCCGCCAGGCCGGGCACCGAGGTCGATCCGATGTGGTCCACCTCGATCTCCTGCCCCGCCAGCGCCTCGAGGATCCGATCGCGGTGCGCGACGAAGTCGGCGGCCCATCGAGGGTCGTACGGCTCGAGCGTCACGTGGAGCGGCTGCGGGCCGCCGACGAGCTCGAGAGTCGTGACATCCGGTCGGCGCGGATTCCCGCTGTTCGTCGCCATGTGCATCCTCCGCTTCGGCCAGCCGGACAACGTAACCCACGCGGCGGCGCAGTGCAACAGCGGGGCGGGCCGGTCAGCCGGGTGGATTCACCGTCGACTCGCGACCCGACGATGCGCGGGGAGCCGTCGTCAGGCCTCGGCCGCGGCCCGGCCGCGTACTGCCGCGACATGCGCCCGCATGGCCGCCTCGGCCGCGTCGGCATCCCCCGAGTCGAGGGCCTCGAGCACGGCCCGGTGCTCGCGGATGGCGTGGTCGGCGTCGCTGACGCCCAGCCCGCCGAACATGCGGAACCGTTGCGCCTGACCACCCAGCGAGTCGAACGCCCGGTGCAGGAACGGGTTGGCGGCCTGCTGCGCGATGAGCTCGTGGAAGGTCTCGTCGGCCTCCCAGTACGCGTGGTACTCCGCGAAGGTCGGGCCCTTCGGCGCCTCGGCGAGCCGGGTGAGGGTCTCGGCGAGCGCGTCGATGAAGGCGTCGGTGCGCCGAGGAGCCGCGAGCCGCGCGACCGCAGGCTCGATGACGCCCCGGGCGTGCATGAGGTCGTCGAGTTCGGCCCCCGTCAGCAGGGGCGCCGCGCGATAGCCGCGCAATGCCGCCCGGGTGACGAGACCGGTCGACTCCAGGCGGGCCAGCGCCTCGCGGATCGGCGTCTGCGACACGTCGAGGTCGCGAGCCAGAGCGTCGATGTTGAGCGGCGTGCCGGGCGGCAGGGTGTCGTCGAACAGTCGGCGGAGCAGCTCGTCGTAGACGCCGTCCGACAACGAGACACGCTGGGGTCGGCGCGGGCCGTCACTGGGTGGCATCCGACCAGTGTTCCACACGTCGGGGCGTGTCGTCTTTCCTATAGGCGGTGTCATCGACCTCGTGCCGACGAGGCGTCCGGAGCCCGGCAGGAGGCGCGGGCCGCCTCGTCGAGGACGCTCGCCACCGCCGCGACGTCGTGGGCTCGTCGCCCCAGGAACAGACCGTCCACCGCGGGTGCTGTCCGTGTCAGCAGTCCCGGCCCCGCACTGCCGCCGTAGACGAGGCGCGTGGTCGGGGGCAGCCCGGCGCGCAGAGCGCGGGCCACGCCGACGATGTGCTCGACCGGAGCCGGCTCGGGTGCGCCGATCGCCCACACGGGCTCGTGGGCGACGACCAGCGGCTCGGCGGCGGCCGCACCGACCTGCGCCAGGCACGACGCCGCGGCCTCGACGGGGCCGATCCGCGCCTCCTCCCCCACGCACAGCCAGGGCACGAGGCCGACTTCGCGGCACCGGTCGATCTTCGCCCGGATGACGGCGTCGGTCTCGCCGAGGAGCCCGCGACGTTCCGCGTGACCGACCTCGACGTAGGCGACGCCGATGTCCGCGAGGAGCGAGGCGACGTCCTCACCCGTCACCGCGCCTCCGGCGAATCGGCTGACGTCCTGCGCCATGACCTGCACGCCGGTGCCGTCGAGCAGCCGCACGGCCGCCTCCAGGAGCGGCGTCGAGGGGGCCACGACGAGCTCGACCGCGCCGCTCCGCACGGCGTCGTGCCCCCGAGCGAGGTCCGCGACGGCAGCCAACCAGTCGAGGGTGCGGGCACGGGACAGATAGGCCTTCGTGCTGATGCCGACGAGCACGGTCAGGGCTGACGGAGGATCCGGCGACCGGCCACCGCGATGGCCACGTCGAGGGCGCGCTGACTCGAGGTGACGCTCGCGACGCCGGTCCCGGCGATGTCGAAGGCGGTGCCGTGCGCCGGGGTCGCGATGACCACGGGCAGGCCGCCCTGCACCGTCACCCCGCCGTCGAAGCCCAGCAGCTTGATGGCGATCTGACCCTGGTCGTGGTACATCGTCACGATGCCGTCGTAGCGCTCCCGCGCGCCGACGAAGATCGTGTCGGAGGGGAACGGGCCGACGACGTCGATGCCGCCCGCCGCCGCCTCGGCGACGCCCGGGGCGATGACGTCGATCTCCTCACGACCGAAGATGCCGTTCTCGCCGTTGTGCGGGTTGAGACCGCAGACGCCCAGTCGCGGGCGTGCGACGCCGGAGTCGCGCAGCAGCTCGTCGAGCAGGCGGACGGCGTCGACCACGCCCTGCGTCGTGATGCGGTCCGCGACGTCGCGGATGCCGATGTGCGACGTCACCCGGGCGGTCCACAGACCCGGGATGATGTTGATCTCGCTCGTCACGCCGTCGCAGTGCAGCTCCTTCGCGAACCAGCGCAGTTCGTCCTCCTCGGTCATGCCTCCGAGGTGCAGGCTCGTCTTGTTGAGGGGCGTGAACACGATCGCGCCGACCTCCCCGGCGTTGGCCAGGTCGATGGCGCGCCGCAGCTGATGCAGGGCGCGCTCCCCCGCCTCCTTGCTG
Organism: Frigoribacterium sp. CFBP9029; assembly: GCF_034045305.1. Taxonomy (NCBI): domain Bacteria; kingdom Bacillati; phylum Actinomycetota; class Actinomycetes; order Micrococcales; family Microbacteriaceae; genus Frigoribacterium; species Frigoribacterium sp. CFBP9029. Next base: position 131,925 of record NZ_JAXCWB010000005.1, on the reverse strand, counting down.
ACCTGACGCGGCGGGATGGGCTCGGCGGGCGCCGACCCGTCGTCGAGGAGGGTGGCGAAGCCGGGGCGCGGCTCGTCGCTGAGCGGGATCGTGACTCCGACGACCGCCGCGGCGGCGTCGAGCTCGGCGCGGTCGGCGAGCACCACGATGTCGGCCGCCTCGAGGTTCGCGGGGTCGGAGAGCAGGCGGGCCGCGAGTTCGGGGCCGACGCCCGCGGGATCACCCAGGGTGAGGGCGATGCGGGGGCGGCGTACCGATCCGTCGGCGGTGTCGGCGAGGGCGGGGGCGGGGGTGCTGACGGTCATGCTGCGGATCCTTCCGGGGATGCCTCGTAGGTGCTGATGACGTCGACCTTGGCGGCCGATGCGCTGGTGGGGTCGAAGCGGTGGTCGAGCCACTCCGACGCGAGGCGTCGGGCGAGCTCGATGCCGACGACGCGCTGACCGAAGCAGAGCACCTGCGCATCGTTCGAGAGCACGGCCCGTTCGACCGAGAAGCCGTCGTGGGCGGTCACGGCACGGATGCCGGGCACCTTGTTCGCGGCGATGGCCACCCCGAGCCCGGTGCCGCAGACCAGCAGCGCCCGGTCGGCCCGGCCGTCGGCGACCATGCGGGCGGCCTCGATCGCGACATGCGGGTAGGCCGTGTGCCCGTCGGGGCCGACGCCGACGTCGACCACGCTCGCGACGCGGTCGTCGCCCTCGAGGTCGGCCCGCAGGCGCTCCTTGTACTCGTAGCCGGCGTCGTCGCAGCCGACGACGATCCTCAGCGGTTCGTTCACGGTTCAGGCCTCCTGGTGGATGGGGTTCGCGGTCGGGGTGTCTCCGGCCGTGTCGACTGTGATCGCGCCGCTCTGCGCCGCGACCTCGCGGGCGACGACGCCGGCGATGCGCGCGAACGACACCGCGCCCGCGTCGGGGTGACCGAGGCTCTTCTCGGCGAGCGGTCGCGCACGGCCGAGTCGGGGCCGGAGGCGCGCGGTCGCGTCCGCGGCCTCGCTCGCCGCCGCTGCGGCCCGCGCCCACGCCTCGGGCAGGTCGAGCCCCTCGTCGGCCGCGCGACCGAGCGCGTCGACCAGGGGGACGAACGCATCGACCAGGGTCTTGTCACCGACCTCGGCCCCGCCGAGACGCTGGATGGCCTCGAGCCCCGCCGCAGCGGCCCGGGCCGACGCCCACGGGTCGCGGAGGTCGGGCTCCGCGGCCAGGGCGGCGCCGGCGCTCGTGAGGCAGACACCCCAGAGCGCACCCGAGGTACCGCCCGCGTGCTCGGCCCAGCCCTCCCCGGCCTCGGCGAACACGGTCGAGACGCCGGCGCCGCGCTCGACGGCGGCGCGGGCCGACGCCAGTCCGGCGGTGATGCCGCGAGCCATGCCGATGCCGTGGTCGCCGTCGCCGGCCACCGCGTCGAGACGGCCGAACTCCTCCTCCGAGGCGACGACCATCTCGGCGACGTGCTCGAATCCCTCGAGCAGGGGCCGACCGGCGCCCACGTGACGATCGTCGTCGGCCGGGGCGACCGACGGGGGCGCCTCGAGACCGGGGCCGCCTCCTGCGTCGTCGACCCGCGCCTCCACGGCTCCCTTCCGGAAGGCGGGGCTCGAGGCCGGGCTCCCCCAGAGCTGCTCGAGTTCGTCGTCGACCCAGAAGAAGGTCGCCGAGACGCCCGACATGTCGAGGCTCGTGACGAGCTCGCCCACCTCGGGCTGCACGACGGTGACGCCGGCCTCGTCGAGCAGGCGCCGGACGTGGCCGTAGAGCACGAAGAGCTCCTCGTACTTGTAGGTGCCGAGTCCGTTGAGCAGCACGACGATCCGGTCTCCGGCGCCTTCCGGGGCCTCGGCGAGCAGCGATCCGACGAGCAGTTCGGCCAGTCCGCGGGCCGACGGCAGGTCGGCCTCGCCGATGCCCGGTTCGCCGTGGATGCCGAGGCCGATGGACATCCGACCCTCGGGCACCGTGAAGAGCGGCTCCGTCGCGCCGGGCAGGGTGCATCCGGAGAACGCGACGCCGAACGAGCGCGTGCGGTCGTTCGCCCGTCGCCCGAGCTCCTCGACGCGGTCGAGGTCGAGACCGGCCTCGGACGCGGCGCCGAGCACCTTGAAGACCGTGAGGTCGCCCGCGATGCCTCGACGCTTGGCGATCTCGTCGCGGCTGCCGCTGGCGATGTCGTCGGTGACCGCGACCACGCGGACGTCGACTCCCTCGGCCCGGAGGCGCTCGGCGGCCTGGCCGAAGTTCAGGACGTCGCCGGCGTAGTTGCCGAACGACAGCACGACCCCGCCGCCGCGCTGAGCGGCCCGGGCCACACGGCACACCTGACCGGCGGACGGCGAGGCGAAGATGTTGCCGTAGGCGACACCGGCGGCGAGACCCGGACCGACGAGGCCGGCGAAGGCCGGGTAGTGGCCGGAGCCGCCGCCCACCACGACGGCGACCTGGCCGTCCGCGAGGGGTGTGCGCCGCACGACGCCGCCCTCCACACGGCGCAGGGAGTCATGGGCCGCCGCGAAGCCGTCCAGGGCCTCGTCGGCGAAGGTGGTCGCGTCGTAGTCGAGGATGGTCACGACACCATCTCCTCTCTCGGGTCGGTGACGGCGGAGGCGACCAGCGCCTCCCGCCCGTCGAGGACGGCCATCCGCTCGGCGCTGGGCAGCACGCGGCGGAGGTAGTCCCGGTTCAGGGCGGCGACGGAGAGCCCGTCGCCGCCGTAGTGCTCGCAGACGAAGGTGCCGCGGAAGCCCGCCTCGACGGCGTCGCGCACGGCGTGCCGGTAGTTGATGAGGCCGAGCTCGAGCGGGGCGGGCAGGGCCGTGTAGGCGCCCGTCGCCGGGTCCTCGTCACGGTGGTAGTTCTTGACGTGCCAGTAGTTGGCGTGCGGCAGGGTGGCGGCCAGTGTCTCGCGCCAGTCGTCGATCGGCCGATGCAGACGGACGAGGTTGCCCACGTCGGGATTGAGACCGACGTTGTCCAGTCCGACCTCGGTGACGAGACGCACCGAGCTGGCAGCGGTGCCGAGATAGGTGTCCTCGTACATCTCGAGCGTCAGGTCCAGGCCCAGTTGAGCGGCGTGCCGCCCGAGCTCCGTGATCCGCGCCACGGCGAGCTGCCAGTTCTCGGGGTCGTCCGGCGCGTCGATCTCGCCCTGCGCCGTCCAGAACCACAGCCGATCCCGCTGCTCGCTCGTGAGCGGCCGGTGGAAGCCGACGGAGACGACCCCCGCCCCCAGACGGGCCGCGGCCTCGAGGGTGCGGTGGCTGTAGGCGAGGTTCTCGAGACCGACCTCGGGGTCGATGACGCTCGACCGCACCACGCAGACGCTCGTGAGGTCGACGCCGGCATCTCGGCCGGCACCCGCCAGCTCGTCGAGACGCCGGCCGGACAGATCGCCGACCCGCAGCCAGTTGTCGTTGATCTCGACGAGGTCGAAGCCCGTCTCGCGGATCTCCTCGAACGAGGCCCGCCAGGCCTCCGGCGCGGCGTCGAGGGTGCTCGTGCCGTCGCGGTCGACCGCCGGGAACTGCAGCATCGCGGCCGCGATGGGCCAGTCGTCGCGCGAGGGGCTCATCGTCCGGCCTCTTCCCGGGCGTGATCGCGCGTCTCGGCGTCGTCGGTCGCTGCGACACGGGGGCCGCGGCGGACCGCGAAGCGCCCGGCGATCTTCGGACCGACCATCAGGGCGGCGGCGAAGAGGAGGATGCCGACGCTGATCGGGCTCTGGAGCAGGACGAGGAAGCTGCCCTGGCCGATGGCGGAGGTCTGCACGAGCGCCTTCTCGAACAGCGGGCCGAGCACGAGGCCCAGCACGAGCGGCGCCATGGGCAGGTCGAGCTCCTTCATGATCCAGCCGACCACCCCGAAGATCAGGACGAGCACGACGCTGAACATGTTGTTGCTGACCGAGTAGGCGCCGACGAAGCTGGTCAGCAGGATGATCGGATAGAGGTAGCCGTAGGGGATGCGCAGCATCTGGGCGAACACCGGCGCGAGCGGCAGATTCAGCACCAGCAGCATCACGTTGCCGATGAAGAACGACACGAGAAGACCCCAGATCAGCGTGGGCTGCGTCTCGAACAGGCGGGGTCCGGGCTGGAGCCCGTACACGGTGAAGGCGCCCAGCAGGACCGCCGTCGTGCCGCCTCCGGGGATTCCGAGTGCGAGGGTCGGCACGAAGTTCGCGTTGGCCGCGGCGTTGTTGGCGCTCTCGGGGGCGGCGACGCCCTCGATGGCGCCCTTGCCGAACATCGCCTTGCGGGGCGACACGCGCTTCTCGATGCCGTACGCCATGAACGAGGCGAGGGTCGAGCCGGCGCCGGGCAGGATGCCCAGCACGAAGCCGATGCCGCTGCCGCGGAGGATCGGACCGGCGCTGCGCTTCAGTTCGCCGCGGCTGATGACCATGTCGCGGAACCGGGTGCGGATGGGGGCGTCGGCCCCGCGTCGGATCTGGTGCAGCACCTCGCCGACGGCGAAGAGACCGATCATCACCTCGATGAAGGGGATGCCGCTCAGCAGGTTGATGCTGCCGAAGGTGAAGCGCGCGTCGCTGAAGCCGGTCGCGACCCCGACGGTGGAGATGAGCAGACCCGCCGCCGCCATCATGAGCCCGCGGGACAACGAGCCCCCGGCGAAGCTGACGACGATGACGAGACCGAGGATCATGATCGCGAGGTTCTGCACCGGTCCGAAGTTGAGGGCCAGGTCCGCGAGCGGAGGGGCGAGCCACATGAGCAGCGCGAGCGAGATGATCGCCGCGACGAACGAGCCGATGGCGCTGATCGCGAGGGCCGATCCGGCCTTGCCGTTCTTGGCCATCTGGTAGCCGTCGAGCGTGGTGACCACGCTCGCGGCCTCGCCGGGCGTCGAGATCAGCACCGACGTGATCGTGCCGCCGTACTGGGCGCCGTAGTAGATGCCCGCCAGCATGATGAGCGCCGTGACGGGTTCGAGGGTGAGGGTCAGGGGGATGAGGATCGCGACGCCGGTGGTCGAGCCGAGACCGGGCATCAGCCCGATGATCGTTCCGAGCAGCACGCCGATGAAGCACCAGAGGAGGTTCTCGGGCGTGAAGGCCGTCGAGAAGCCGAGTGCGAGGTTGTCGAGCATGGTCGTCCTTCAGATCAGGCCGAGCAGACCCTGCGGCAGCGGCACGCGCAGCAGGGCGACGAAGATGGCGTAGGTCACGACGCCCGCGGCGACCGCCACGAGGGCGGACGGGAGGACTCGGCGGTGCTCCACGAAGACGGCGACCACGAAGAGCAGCAGCACGAAGGCGAGGAGGAAGCCGACCACCTGCACCATGGCGAGCGTGACGACGACGAGGCCGAGCACGACCGCCAGCATGCGGTTGCGCTGACGCTGGGTGCGGCCGAGGATGTCGACTCCGTCGTCGTCGTCCGTCGCCAGGGGCGAGTGGATCGACTGGGTGCTGGTCGTGGGAGCACCCGGGTCGAGCGGGTCGCCGAGGACGATGCCGTCGTCGGGCCGGGAGCGCGTGTCGAGGATGAGCTCGGCCTGGGAGGGCCGGTCGGGACGTCGACGGAGGCGCCCCACCAGATCGAGGACGGCGAACACGGCGACCAGGCCGCCGGCCATGGCGGGCAGGAAGCCCGGGCCGATCTCGCCTCCCTCGACCGTCACGCCGTACCCGAGACCCCCGACGAGGGCGGCGGAGCCGATCGCCGCGAGGACGGCGCTGGCGGCGAGTCCGCCGCGGTGGACGGCCGTCACTCGGCGAACACCTTCTCGAGGTCGGCCGTGTTCTCGCCGAGGTAGGTGCCGAACTCGTCGCCGTACTGGGCGTTCGGCTGCAGGTAGTTGCTCTCGACGTACTCGGTGTACGCGTCGCTGTCGGCGTACGCCTCTCCCGCGTCGATCCAGAACTGCTCGGTCTCGGCGCTGATGCCACCGGGGGCGATGAAGCCGCGGAACTGCGCGAACGACACGTCGATGCCCTGCTCGGCCGCCGTGGGGATGTCGGCGAGCGCCTCGTACTCGTAACGGTCTTCGGCGACGGCGCACAGCGCCTTGAGGTCGCCGGCCTCGAGCTGGGCGATGACCTCCGCCGGGTTGAGCGACGCGACGTCCACCTGGCCGCCGAGCAGACCCGTGAGCACCTCGCTGCCGGACTCGAACGGCACGCGGTCGAACTCGACGTCCTCCTCCTGCTCGATGAGGGTGAAGACGATCTCGTCGAGCGACGTCGATCCCGACACCGCGGCGACGACGCGCTCGTCGGCGGCCGCATCCACGACGTCGGTGCAGGTGTCGTACTCGCTGTCGGCCGGGACGACGATCAGAGTGAAGTCGTCGCCTACCTTCATGATCGGCGTGAAGTCCTCGTAGGTGAACTGGACGTCCTGGGTGACGGGCAGCGCGAGCATCGCCGTCTCGGCCGCGAGCAGCAGATCGTTGCGGCCCTCCTGTCCGAGGAAGTACGAGTAACCGATGGCGCCCGAACCGCCTTCGCGGTTCTCGACGCTGACGTTCAGGCCGGTGCCGCCTTCGAGGCCCGAGGCGATGGCGCGACCCGAGAGGTCGCTGCCGCCACCGGCGCCCATCGGGACGAGCATCGTGACGTTGCCCGTGGGGGCGCCGTCGGCGGTGCTGCCTCCCGCAGCGGAACCGCAGGCGGTGAGGCAGAGCAGGGACGCCGCGGCAAGGCCGGCGACGAGGGGGGTACGTGACTTCATCGTCTTGATCTCCAGTGATCGGGTCCACCCGGGTGCGAACCACCCGCTTCAGGAACTATCGCATATCCTATCGGATTCGCGCCAGCCCTGTGTCGATGGTCCCCGGTCAGCCCCCCGGTCAGATCCCCGCGAGGCTCACCCGCGCCTCCTGAGCTCCCGCGACAGCAGCCAGACGAGGTAGCAGCCGCCGACGACGACCGTCACGACGCCGACCGGCACCGTGACCGGCAGCACGTGCTGCGCGATCAGGTCCGAGCCGAGCAGGACGACGGCACCGGTCAGCGCCGACGCGACGAGCGGCACGTGCGCCGTGCGCGTGAGACGCCTCGCGATCTGCGGGGCGGCCAGGGCGACGAACGCGACCGGACCGGAGACGGTCGTGGCCACGCAGACCAGCGCGACGCCGATCACCAGCGAGGAGGCGCGCAGCCGTTCGACCCGCACCCCCGTCACCGCGGCGAGGTCGTCTCCGATGCCCAGCTGCCGGAGCCCCGGAGACAGCACCGGCACAACGAGCAGGAGGAGCACCACGAGCACGCCCGCCGCCCCGACCCCCGTCGCCTCCACGCCCGCCAGCGTGCCGGCACCCCACGCCGACGCGAACAGCGCCGTGTCGAGCTCGACCTGCAGCAGCAGCCAGGTGCCGAGCGACGCCGCCATCGACGACACCGCGATGCCCACCACGATGAACCGGAACCCGCCGGCCGACGTCCCGCTCGAGAGCAGGGCGATCAGCAGGGCCGTCACGAGACCGCCGATCAGAGCTCCGAGGGTTCGCGACTCCCACGACGGCCCGACGACGATCAGCGCGCCGAGCATCCCGACGAACGCGCCGTTCGACAGACCCATGATGTCGGGGCTCGCGAGGGGATTCCGGGTCACGGTCTGGAACAGCCCGCCGGCGACCCCGAGCGCGATCCCCACCACCGCGGCGGCCGCGATGCGCGGCAGCCGCCACTCGAGCACGATCGTGCGAGGCAGACCCTCTGTCGACCCGGTGACGATGCCGAGCACGTCGGGCAGAGAGACGGCGAAGTCGCCCGACATCGACCCGACGACGGCCAGGGCGAGCGCGGCGGCGATGAGCGAGACCGAGACCGCCACGACACGATGCCGCCCGGGGCCGGGCCGCCCGCTGGCTGGACGGGCAGCGCCGACCGCCCGCTCGCGCCGCGACGTCCCGCTCACAGCGCCGTGGCCCCGCGTCGGCGCCGCACCAGCACGACGAGCACGGGCGCTCCGACGAACGCGGTGACGATCCCGACCGGCATCTCGGACGGCGACACGAGCACCCGTCCGACGACGTCCGACACGAGCACGAGCACGGGCGCGACCAGCATCGAGCCGACGACGATGCGGCGATGATCGACGCCGATCCCCCAGCGCACCACGTGCGGGATCATCAGGCCGACGAACGAGATCGGGCCGGCGAGCGCCGTGGCCGTGCCGGCGAGCAGCGTGATCGCGGCGAGCGACAGGAGGCGCGTGCGCGCGAGGTGCACCCCCTGACTCACCGCGGTGTCGTCGCCGAGCGCGACCGCGTTCAGGGCGGGCGCGACGACGAGGGCGAGCATCGCGCCGAGGGCGACGAGGGGCGCGACCGAGGCGAGCCCGTCGAGACCGCGACCGACGAGACTCCCGGCCGACCAGCCGAGGAGGCGCTCGAACGCATCCGGGTTCGTCAACGTCAGCCCCGTGGTGACGCCCGAGAGCACCGCCCCGACCGCGAGACCGGCGAGCGTCAGCCGGACGGGGTCGGCGCGGCCCCGGCCCGCCGACCCGAGCACGGAGACCACGGCGGTCAGCACGAGCGCCCCGCCGAAGGCGAACCAGACGTACTGACCGATCTCGACGACGCCGAAGAAGACGACGGCGACGGCCACCGCGGCCGCGGCGCCCGCATTGACACCGAGGATGCCCGGGTCGGCCAGCGGGTTCCGGGTCAGCGCCTGCATCAGGGCCCCGGCTCCGCCCAGCCCGACGCCGACCACCGCACCGACCAGCGTGCGGGGCAGCCGCTGCTCGATCACGACGAAGCGGGACTCGTCGGTGCCGCCCCCGGTGAGGGTGTCGAGCACGAGCCGCGGGCTGAGGGCGTTGGCCCCGAGCGCGAGCGACAGCAAGGCGGCGATCAGCAGCGCGACGACGGCGACGGCGATCCCGGCGCCGACCGGGATGCGCCTCGCCTGCGGGCGCTCCGCCGAGCGGCGCTCCGCCGGAGTGCGCTCAGCCGGGCGACGCTCCGCCGAGCGGCGCTCCGCCGAGCGGCGCTCCGCCGGGCGGCGATCGTCGGGGAGGCGCGTCACCGGGTGCGGCTCAGGACGCCCTCGATGTCGTCGAGCACGGCCAGACCGCCGAGCGGACCGACCCCGGTGATCCAGTACGACTGGTCGACGAGGTGCAGCTCGGGGAACGCCGAGGCGTTGTCGCTGATCGCCTCGGGCGTCGCCGACTCGTCGGAGACGTCGGTGGTCGTGACGAAGACCTGGTCGGCCGTCGCGTCGAGCACCTTCTCGGGTGAGAGGTCGACCGAGATCGAGTCCTCCCAGTCGCGCTCGGGAGTCTCGAAGCCCACGCACTCGAGGGTGCTGCCGGCGAACGACTCGGGGCCGTAGAGGGTCAGCAGGCCGTCGCGGGGCCTGATCAGCTGCGCCGTCCCCGAGACGTCGAACTCGGAGGCGATCTCGTCGCAGCGCGCCTGGTAGTCGGCCAGCAGCGCCGTCGCCTCGTCGGCCCGGCCGAGCGCCTCGCCGACGAGAGCCACGTTGTCCTTCCAGGGGTCGGCCTGCGAGGCGAGGAAGACCGTCGGCGCGACTGCGCTGAGCTGGTCGTACAGAGCCGAGTGGCGCGACTCGGTGCCGATCACGAGATCGGGGGCGAGCGAGGCGATCTTCTCGACGTCCGGCTCGGTGACGGTGCCGACCGTCTCGATCGACGCCGCCTCGTCGCCCAGGTAGCCCGGCACACCGGCCGCTTCGTTGAGCACCGCGGCACCGACCGGCACGAAGCCGAGCGCGATGGTGGTGTCGAGGGCGACGGGTTCGAGCACGACCACGCGCTGCGGCGCGGCCGGGACGGCCGTCTCGCCGCGGGCGTGCGCGACCGTCCGGGCGGACGACGACGAGGACGCGTCGGCCTCGGAGCCGTCGGCGGCCGAGCCGACACCGGTCGTGCAGGCGGACAACGCGACCGAGAGGGCGACGGCGACCGATGCGGACGCGAGGCGGACGAGCATCGGGGACCGCCCGGACGGGGAGATCGACGGGGAGGAGGGGCGAGGGAGAACCACGGGGAGAGCCTTCGATCGTCTGACGAGAGGGGGGCCGGGTCGGGACCGGCTGGAACGGGGACGACCATAGTAGGTAAGCCTTACCTAACACAACTGGGCGTCGGGGCGCCGTCGGCGGCGAGCGCCTAGCGTCGACCGCACCCAGCACGAGAGGACCCCCATGAGCGAGAGCACCGACCGCACCGACGGCCCGAACGCCGCACGACCCGACGACGAGCGCGCCGCCGTGGATCAGGCGACCCTCGAGGCGGCCGCCGTCGAGACCTACCGCGCCAGCCAGGGCGACGGCAGCCCCGACGCGAGCGACCGCGACGGCACCGACGATGGCGACCGCGACGGCACCGCCGACACCGACACCGACACGCAGGGGGCGCCCGCGACCGGCGACGAGGCGACCCCCGACGGCGACGTCGCCCAGCCTCTCGGCGGCACGCTCTCGGGCGAGGAGGACTACGTCGCGGCGAGCCCGGCCGGGCTCTCGGGCGAGCAGGACGCCGCCCTCGCGGCGGATGTCCGCTCCGACGACCCCGAGGCCGGTGCCCACCGCGGTGACATCGGCGCGAACCGCGGCGGCAGCGGCGGCCGCTGACCCCGCGGCGAGACCCCACGGAGTCACCGAGACCTCGGCGCGCGCACCGGGGTCTCCACGACTTCGTGGGGTCTCGCGGGCGACCAGGTGGTGCATGCTGGTTTCGATGACTTCTTCACGCCCTCACCTCGACGATCTCGCCCGTTTCATCACCGCCTCCCCCTCGTCGTTCCACGCCGCGGCGGAGGCCGCCCGGCGTCTCGACGAGGCCGGCTTCACCCGACTCGTCGAGACCGACGCCTGGCCGACCGGCCCGGGTGCCCGCTACATCGTGCGCGACGGCGCCGTCGTCGCCTGGATCGAGCCGACCGGAGCGGGCGCGACCACGCCGTTCCGCGTGGTCGGCGCGCACACCGACTCCCCCGGCTTCAAGCTCAAGCCGAAGCCGACGACCGGCACGCGCGGCTGGCTGCAGGCCGGCGTCGAGGTCTACGGCGGGCCGCTGTTCAACTCGTGGCTCGACCGCGACCTCGAGTTCGCGGGTCGACTCGTCTCCCGCACCGGCGAGACGAGCCTCGTGCGGACCGGCCCGCTGCTGAGGTTCCCGCAGCTCGCCGTGCACCTCGATCGCGGTGTCAACGCCGAGGGCCTGAAGCTCGACCCCCAGCGCCACCTGAACCCCGTCGTCGGGGCCGGCCCGCTCGACGAGGCCGACGTCCTCGGCCATCTGGCGGCGTTGGCGGGTCTGGCGCCCGCCGACGTGACCGGGTACGACGTGGTCGTGGCCGACACCGCGCCTCCTGCACGTCTCGGTCTCGACGGCGAGCTCTTCGCGGCCGGCCGCATGGACAACCTCACGTCGACCCACGCCGGGCTCGTCGCCCTGATCGAGACCGCGGCGAGCGCAGGAGGCGCGGGTGCGGAACTCGATCACGTCGCCGTCTTCGCCGCCTTCGACCACGAGGAGGTCGGTTCGGCGACGCCCTCGGGCGCCGCGGGTCCGATGCTCGAGGATGTGCTGGCCCGCGTCTCGGACGGCCTCGGAGCGACCGCCACGGATCACCGGCGCGCCCTCGCGGCGTCGTGGTGCCTCAGCGCCGACGCCGGTCACGCCGTGCACCCGAACTACCCCGAGCGCCACGACCCGGCCAACCAGCCGATCGTGAACGGCGGTCCGCTGCTGAAGATCAACGCCAACCAGCGATATGCGACCGACGGGCTCGGGGCCGCCGAGTGGTCGAGGGCGTGCGAGCAGGCCGGGGTGCCGTTCCAGGAGTTCGTGTCGAGCAACGCCGTGCCCTGCGGCTCGACGATCGGGCCCATCACGGCTACACGGCTGGGCATCCGCACCATCGACGTCGGGGTGCCGCTGCTCGGCATGCACTCGGCCCGCGAGCTGTGCGGCGCCGACGACCCCGGGTACCTGTCGCGCGCCGCGGCGGCGTTCCTCGCCCCCGTCGCCTAGACCTCCCGAGGGCGGTCGCGTCGGCGGACCCCCGACGGTCGGCTCAGGCGAACGCGTCCGCGGCCGGGGTGCCGAGCGCCCAGGCGAGCATCTCGGGCCAGGGCCCGAACCCCGAGTCGGGGGTGAGGTGACCGCCTCGGGGCACGAGGTGGAGCGGGGCGTCGACCCGCGCCTCCCACGTGTCCTGCAGGCCGAGCGGCAGCCACTCGTCGTCGTCGCCCGCCACCACCACCGCCTCGGCGGCACCCGCGGGCAGGAGCCGCCCGTCGAAGGCCTCGCCGGCGACGAACGCGCGGATGCTCTGGCCCGCCACGAGCTCGGGCGACGGCGGCGACACCAGCGCGACGCGATCCACCCGAGGAGGCGCGTCGCCGGTCTGCAGACGCAGCCAGAGCACCGACGCGAGGCTGTGGCAGATCACGGTGACCGGGCCCTCGGGCAGGGCGGCGAGTTCGGCGCGCACGCTCGCCTCCCAGACCGCGAGGTCGGGATCGTCGGCGTCGGGCAGCTGCGGATAGCGGACCACGAGGCCGCGCGCGGTCAGCTCGTCGGCCAGCCGATGCTGCCAGTGATCCGCAGGCCGGTGGTTCTGCCAGCCGTGCAGCACGAGATACGAGGAAGCGGTCACGCGTCGATCCTCCCCCGTCGACGCGACTCGTCGTGGCAGGCTCGACCCATGACGTCATACGCGGCCCGCGGATTCGGCGAGGCCCTGACCGTCGACGGCCCGATCGGCTTCGACGCCCCGCCGCCTCACAGGTTCCGGGTCACGCGTCGATCGCGGGTGATCGGCCGCGGCGACGCCGTGTTCCGAACCGCCGGCGACGCCGTGCTGCGCTTCGAGGTGCACCGCGGATCGGGCTTCGTGCCGCTCGACGTGCCCGCAAGGGTCGCGCCGGGCGTCTCGAGCATGTGGGCGGTGACCCTCGGCCCCCTCCGCCCCGCGGTGGCCTGCCGCGTGATCGACGTCGTCGACTCGCCCGCCGAGATCGGATTCGTCCACGCCGCGCTCGTCGGCCACCCGCAGCGCGGCTTCGAGAGCTACGTCGTTCGACGGCACCCCGACGGCACGGTCACCCTCGACATCCGCGTCGTCTGGCGCCCCGCCGCCTGGTGGATGCGCGCGGCCGGCCCGCTCGGAGCCCTGGCCCTGTCGCTCATCCTGCGCCGCAACCTGCGCGCCCTCGACCCGGCCGTCGCCCGCGCCTGAGCCGCCGGGCTCGTGCCACACTGTGTCGATGACCGCCCGACGCCGCCATGCCGGCTCCCCCAGGCGCGCCGCCGCACGCGACGCCGCCCGTGCGTCGGAGGTCGATACGACCGTCAGGGTCGAACGGATCCGCAGCGGCGACCTGTACGTGCGCGTCAACACCATCGGCCAGTCGGGCGAGCGGCCCTTCGTGCTGGTGCCCGGCATCGGGGTGTCGTCCGACTACTTCGAGCGTCTCGCGCCGAACCTGAACGAGTTCGGCCCCGTGCACGCGCTCGATCTGCCCGGCTTCGCCGGCGTGGCGCACCCGGGGCACGCCCTGACGATCCGCGAGTACGCCGACCTGGTCGGCGCCGCGATCGACGGCCTCGGGCTCGACGACCCCGTGCTGGTCGGCCACTCGATGGGCACCCAGATCGTCACCGACCTGGCCGCCCGACGCCCCGACCTCTCGACCCTCGTGCTGATCGGCCCGGTGATCAACCCCGCCGAACGCCGCGTCGTGACCCAGGCGCTGCGGTTCGCGCGGGCCGCCTGGCACGAGCCGGGGCGCGTGAAGTTCCTGGCCGTCAGCGCCTACGTGCTCTGCGGGGTGCGGTGGTTCTCGCGGATCCTGCCGAAGATGATGACGTACCCGATCGAGGACCACCTGCCCGACGTGCGGGCCGACACCCTCGTGATCCGCGGCGAGTTCGACGCCGTGGCCCCCCGCGACTGGGTGCGACGAGTGGGCGAGCTGCTGCCGTCGTCACGACTCTGGGAGATGCCCGGCGCGGCGCATTCGGTCATGCACGCCCACGCCGAGGAGGTCGCGAAGCTCTGCGTCGAGCACGCTCAGCAGCCCATCGACACCGACGAGGGCGAGCAGCTGCACCACTACGACGATGCGAGCGACGGCGACGAGAGCGACGACTTCAGCCCCAGCCCGAGCGACTTCGCCAAGGCCGTCGGGGCACGGCTGCGGGCGACCGTCGCGACGCTGAAAGGCGACGACGAGGCCCTGGCCGCGGCCAAGACCGACCACGCCGAGTCGATGCAGGCCGCCTTCGATCGGCGCCAGGCCGAGAAGGCGGCGGCCGGGGTCGCACCCGACGACGGCCCCCACATCGACCCCGCCTGAGCCCCCGCGGCCGCTCGGCCAGCGTCGCATCCGCTCGATGAGTCACGACACGCCGCCCCCTCCACGAGACGCGCGGCGTGTTGTGAATCCCCGACCCGCGCCTCCCCGGCCCGCGGCGCCCGCGGCTCAGGCCCCGGTCACCGTCAGCCAGATGAGCGCGAGGTTGAGCGCGACGACCACGCCGACCGCGATCCACGCCGCGATGCGGATGCCCAGCACGTTGCGGCTCTCGCCCATCAGCGACGCGTCGCTGGTCGCCCGGACGAGCGGCACCAGCGCGAACGCGATGCCGAAGCTCAGCACGACCTGACTCAGCACGAGCAGCCACGTCGGGCTGATCCCGGTCGCGAGCAGGACGAGCGCCGGCACCAGCGTGACGACCCGCCGCACGAACAGCGGGATGCGGATCTTCAGCAGACCGCGCATGATCTCGGCGCCCGCCATCGACCCGACCGACGTCGAGGCGAGCCCGGAGGCGAGCAGCCCGACTCCGAACAGCACCCCGACCAGCGGGCCGAGCGCCTCGGTGATCGCCGCATGGGCTCCCGGGATGGTGTCGGTGCCGGTCCGCCCCTGCAACGTCGAGGCCGCGAGGACGAGCATCGCGATGTTCACCCCTCCGGCGACGAGGAGGGCGAGCACGACGTCCCACCGGGTGGCCTTCAGCACCCGCCGACGGTCGGCGCCCACGGCGACGTCGCCGTGGTGGTCGCGGACCAGCGCCGAGTGCAGGTACACGGCGTGGGGCATGACCGTCGCGCCGAGCATCGACGCCGCCAGCAGCACCGACTGCGCGTCGTCGAAGCGGGGCACGATGCCCGCGAGCATGCCGCCGGCCGACGGCGGCGCGAAGAGCAGACCCGCGCAGAAGCCGATCGTCAGCACGGCCAGCAGACCGATGATGATCGTCTGGAAGACGTGACCGCCGCGGTAGCGGGTCAGCATCAGGATGCCGAGCGACACGACGCCGGTGATGACGCCACCGAGCACCAGCGGCACCCCGAAGAGCAGCTGCAGCGCGAGGGCCCCGCCGATCACCTCGGCGACGTCGGTCGCCGCGGCCACCAGCTCGGCCTGGCCCCAGTAGGCCAGGCGGCGCTTGCGCGGCAGGCGCCGACCCATCACCTCGGGCAGCGACTGCCCGGTGACGATGCCGAGCTTCGCCGACAGGTACTGCACGAGCACGGCCATCGCGTTCGCCGCGACGAGCACCCAGAGCAGCAGGTAGCCGTACTGGGCACCCGCTGTCAGGTTGGCCGCGACGTTGCCGGGGTCGACGTACGCGATCGCGGCGATGAAGGCCGGGCCGAGCAGTACACCGCGGGGTCTCGGGTGGGCGGGGGCGCGGCGGTCGTCGACCCGCGCCTCCTCGGTGTCCGTCGGTCGTGCGTCATCTGTCGCCATACGACGACCCTACACAAAGTTCGGTGACCCGAACTTTCACTCTCGGCACAGAGAAATGCCCGGGTCGAGACCCGGGCATCACTCGTGCGTCCGTGCGGCGAGGACCTACTGCGTGGCGACGGTGATCGTCGCGACGCCGACGAGCAGCTCGTCGGGCACCAGGTCCGTCTCGAACGTGGTGTTCAGCAGCTCGGCCGCCTCGGAGCTGACGTGGACCGTCGTGCCCTCGAGGACGGCGTCGGTGCCCTCGGTGCGCAGCGGCTCGAGCGTGCCCCCCCAGAGGTTGAAGAGGTAGGCGTGCCCGGCGGCCGGCTCGCCGTTGACCGAGACGTCGCCGTAGAGCTTCGAGGCACCGGGGTCGATGTCGAAGTTCGTCAGCTCGACGACCGTGTCGCCCGAGCTGAGGCTGATGCCCGAGCCGTCGTGCTGGATGTCGCCCTGCACGTAAGGCCGCACCTCGCCCTCGGGGTCGTAGTACGAGACGTTGCCGCCCGTGATCGGGAACGAGAACGCGCCGTCGGCGAAGGTCGCGTCGCCGACGGGGGCCGGCGTGAGACCGAGCAGCGTGAGCGCGCTGGTGAAGCTCTCGTCGACGGCGACCTGCGTGTCGACGCCGCCGCTCAGATCGGGCACGACGGCCAGCGGGGTGGCCTCCGATTCGGGCAGCTCGGGGTTCTCGCGGTGGATCGGGGCCGTGTTGTTGCTCTCGGAGTCCGACGTCGAGTAGCACGCCGTCAGCGAGAGGGCGAGGCCGCCGGCGACGGCGACACCGAGGACGGCGCGGACGAGTGACGGGCGTGAGGTGAGGCGCATGGTGGTTCCTTCGTTCGGTCGGTCGAGCTAATCACACCTGGTCGGACGGGATGAAACGGTCGACCTTGCGGTGCCAGCGCTGCCCGAGCAGGCCGCCGAGCACGGCGCCGACGAAGCTCAGCACCACGACGAGGCCGATGAACACGATCGACTCGATCGACATGGCCGAGGCGTCCGTCGCGCCGTCCGCTGCGGTCGCGCCGCCCAGCGACGAGAAGTCCGCGCCGAGCGACACGTAGGCGACGACCGCGAGGATCAGCCCCACGACGACACCCCAGAGCCAGGTGGCCAGACCCTGCTTGAAGCCCGAGAAGCGGGCGACGCGCGAGGCGGTGAACCCGCCGATCAGGTAGCCGAAGAACACGACGGCGAGCACGACGACCGCGGTCACGATCGACAGCACGTCGCCGTTGTCGGTGGCGAACCGCTGCATGCCGGTGAAGGCGTTCGACGAGCCGTCGGCCGATGCGGCTACCCAGGCGCCGACGATGCCTCCGTAGATCGCCATGATCACGAAGCCGAAGCCCGTGGCGGCGAACCAGCCGAGCAGACCGGCGCCGAAGCGGATGCCGCTGAACTCCTCCTTCTGCTGCGTGAGCAGATCGCGACGGACGGCCACGTGGTTGATCCCGCCGTCGGCGACGAGCGGGTACGAGCCCGTGCCGGGCTGAGCCGGGTACGAGGCGGAACCCTGAGTCGGGCCGGCGACGGTGGGGGCGTCGTCACGCGAACGCGAGCCGTGCTCCGCAGCCGAGGAGGCGCGGGTCGGGTCGGACGCGATCGGCGCGACCACGGTGGGGGCGTCTCCGTCGCGGTCGGTGCGGTCGGTGCGGTCGTCGCCCACGGAGCGGTCGCGGTCGCTCGCGTCGCCGTGGTCGCCGCGCGAGGCCTCGGCGGCCCGGAGGGCCTCGTCGTCGTGCAGCGTGCGGCGCTGGTTGTCGTCACCGCTCGTGGCGGACCAGGCGCGTGCGGGCGGAGCCGTGGGGGCGACCATCGGCGGCACGGCCGCGGTCGGCGCGTCGGCGTCGCGGGTGTCGCGGGTGCCGTCGTCGTCGCGTGCGTCGGCGGGGACGGGCTCGATGACCTCGGTCTCGCCGTCGCGGTCGCTGCCGTCACGGTCGCCATCGCGGACGTCACCGTCGCGGTCGCGGACGTCACTGCCGTCGCGGTCGGCGGCCACCGGCGCGGCGAACGGGTCGTTCGAGGGCACGGGCGCGCCGGCCTCCGAGGCGTCGGCGGGGGCGGTAGCCGGGAACGCCGGGGCGCCGAAGTCGACGGCGGGCGCGTCGGCCGGTGCGGACGCCCCGCGGTCGTCGTAGGCGCCGTCCGACTCGTCTCGGCGGTCCTCCGGGGCGACCGCGGGCTCGCGCGGTGTCGTCTCGTCGGCGTCTCGGTCGTGGTCGGGGCGGTCGCTCCCGGGAGTGCGTGCGTCCGTCATGTCAGGCTCCTCGTACGTCGTAGCCCGTGGTCCGGGCCCTGTGATCCTCCTGAACGGTACGCCCCGCGGGCTCCCGAGGCCGGGAGGCCCGCCCGACCGCGGGAGGACTCCGCACCGGGGCGACCGGTAGCGTGGTGCCGACCGACGAGCGAACCGAAGACGAGGACGTCATGACCGACACCGCCGACAGCACTCCGACGGGGGCCATCCCCACGCAGACCCCCGGGTCGTCCGACCGTGCGGCGCGCCGCCGGCCGAACCCCGACATCGCCCGTTCCTGGCTGCTAGTGCCGGGCACGGCGCCCGACCGCTTCGACTCCGCGGCCGCCTCGCGCGCCGACCAGATCGTGCTCGACATCGAGGACGCCGTCGACCCGGCCCGCAAGCCCGCCGCCCGGGCCGACGTGGTGTCGTGGCTGCGCGACGGCGGCAGGGCCTGGGTCCGCATCAACGACCACTCCACCGAGTTCTGGTCGGACGACGTCGACGCGCTGCTCGGACTCCCGGGTCTGCAGGGCGTGATGCTCGCGAAGACCGAGGCCCCGGAGGACGTCACCGAGACCTTCGACCGGCTCGGCGGCTCGCTCCCCGTGCTGGCGCTCGTCGAGTCCGCCCTCGGCATCGAGGAGAGCCCCGCGATCGCGAAGGCCCGCGGCGCCTACCGCCTCGCGTTCGGCAGCGGCGACTACCGCCGCGACACCGGCACCAGCGCTGACGACCTGGCGATGGCCTACCCCCGATCGCGCCTCGTGGTCGCCAGCCGCATCGGCGGTCTGCCCGGCCCGATCGACGGTCCGACCGTCGGCAGCAGCCACCCGGTGCTGCGCGAGCAGTCGTCGGTCGCCGTCGCCCTCGGCATGACCGGCAAGCTCTGCCTCGACGTCGAGCAGCTGCCCGTCATCAACGAGGTCATCAGCCCCACGCCGTCGGACGTCGCCTGGGCGCAGGACTTCCTGGCCGACTTCGAGAGCCGCGGCCGCGTCATCCGCGACGGCAGCGACCTGCCCCGCCTGGGTCGCGCGCAGAAGATCGAGAAGCTCGCCTCGGCGTTCGGCGTGCTGCCCTCGAGCTGACCCGGCGATCCACGGACAGAAGGAGGCGCACCCACCCGGGTGCGCCTCCTTCAGTCTGTCCAGATGGTTGACAGACGATAGTCGGCGACATATCTTTGACGCATCGCGACACGTTGTCACGAGCAGACCACATCCCCGAGAGGAGTACCCCATGGGTACCGACACCATCTTCGAGAACGACGGCGACCCTCGTCGCCACCACCATGACTCCGACGAGCGCGGCGCGACGTCCGGCTCCGACCCGTTCGGCCACGGCTCCGGCGGCCGGGGTCGCTTCGGTCGGCCCTTCGGGCGCGGCTTCCGCCCCGGCCAGGGCTTCGGCGGCTTCGGCCCCGGCGGCCCCGGCTTCGGCGGACCCGGGTTCGGCGGACCCGGCTTCGGCCCGGGTCGCGGCGGGCGTGGCCGTGCCCGCCGCGGTGACGTGCGCCTCGCCATCCTGTCGCTGCTCGCCGACGCCCCGTCGAACGGCTACGGCCTGATCAAGGCGATCGCCGAGCGCACCGACGGCGCCTGGAAGCCGAGCCCCGGGTCCGTCTACCCGACGCTGCAGCAGCTCGTCGACGAAGAGCTGATCGTCTCGGACGAGGCCGCGTCGAAGAGCGTCTTCAGCCTCACCGACGCCGGCCGCGCCCACGTCGCCGAGCACTCCGCCGAGATCGAGAAGGCGTGGGCCGCGACGGCCGACGACGCCAGCGACTCCGACCGCGAGTTCCAGACCAGCCTGATGAAGCTGATGGGCGTCGTGAAGCAGTTCCACCACGACGGCAGCGAGGCGCAGCGCGTCGCCGCCACCGCGAAGCTGGACGAGACCCGGCGCGCGCTCTACGCGATCCTGGCCGACTGACCCGCGCCGCGCCTCCTCGGCGGCGGGCGCGAGCCCTCGCGGCACGGGCTCTCGGGGCACGGGCTCTCGGCGGGCGCGCAAGGTGCCGTGCCAGAATCTCGCGCCGTGACCGACTCGACCCCGCGCCCGCCCCTGCCCGACGACATGTCGCAGGCGGTCACCGTGCGGAGAGACGACGACGTCGCGCCGAGTCTCGCCAGCCCGTGGCGTGAGGTCCGCATCGACTTCGTCGTCCCCGAATCGTCGGCGGCCGCGGCAGGGGAGGTCCGGCGGCTGCTGCCCGAACCCGAGCTGCACTGGGCGCCGGGGCTGCGACGGGGCACCCTCGCCGTGCTGCCGCACCCCGCCGCGTTGACCCGCGTGCTGCTGAGTTGGGAGTGGACCGTCGCCGCGGCGGACTTCTCGGTGCACTCATTCGACGACTCGCCGTTCTCCGCCGACGAGCGGGCGGCTCTCGAGAGCTGGCTGCGCGGCGCGGCAGCGCGCCTGCAGCTGCTCGACGGCGCGCTCGAGGCGGCCGTGGAGCGGGCCGTGACCGACGTGGCGTCCGGCAGCGACCGGAGCGCGCCTCCTGCAGGGGTCCCCGACGGGCCGGTGGTCGGAGCCGTCCTCGGCACGCGGGTCGCCGTGCCCGACGCCCGTTCGGCGCACCCGCGAGTCGACGTCGCGCTGCCCGACGGGGCCGACCCGGGGTGGGAGGTCTTCGTCGACGCCGTCGACGGCGAGCGACTCGGCTATCGCCGCACCCTCGACGACGACGGCGAGCCCTACGCGTTCAGCTATCTCGTCGCCGACCATGTCGACGACGTCTCACCCGACGACCTCCGGCACTGGCACGATCAGCACATCCACCGGCAGCTGCTCGCCGACGACGTGCGGCAGGCCTACGTGCACCTGCTGGCGGGTCTCGACGCGCCCGCATCGGTGACGTACTCGGGCTGACAGCGGCCCGGCGGCCCGGCGACGGACCCGACCCCGCCGACCCGTCGCTACGGGCGCTCGTCGACGATCGCGACGAACCGGCTGCCGACGCCGGCGACCTCGCGACGGGCGAGCCCGGGCTGAGGGTCGGGGAGCTCGTCGACGCCGTGGTCGTCGCAGCTGAGCCAGGTGTAGTCGGGCCACCACTTCTTGGGCCGGGCGGCCTCGTGGAACCCGCAGACGACGCAGGCGAGGTCGACCCAGACCGGCTTGCCGGTGCGGTTGGCACGCGACTGCACGAGCCAGGCTGGCGGCGACTTCTCGAGCTCGACCAGCTCGTCGACGGTCAACCGGGCGGGGATGCCGTGCCGCTTGGCCATCTCGAGCGGGATGTCGAGTTGCAGGGCGGCGTCTCGTCGCGTGATCACGGCACCCACCTTAAGCGACCGACGACCGCGACGCAGCACCCGTGAGGCGGTCGGCGCTCAGGCGAGCACCCGCTCGAAGCAGATCGACGTCGGGATGGTCGTGATGTAGGGCTCGTAGGTCGGGATCGGAGTCCAGCCGACCTTCTCGTAGAGCGCGACGGCGTCGGGCTGACGGTCGCCCGTCTGCAGGATGAGGCGTCGAGCCCCGGCGGCGCGGCCGATCGAGTCGAGCTCGGCCATGATGAGCCGACCGATGCCCCGGCCACGACGGGCGCCGTCGACGATGACCCTCTTGACCTCCCATTCGCCGTCGCGGTCGTAGAGAACGGCGTGCCCGACGGCCTCTCCGTCGTCGGCCACGACCAGCACGGTCGCTCGGACGTTCTCGGGGTGGACCGTCAGTGCGGCGTCACGGGCCGCGGCCTTCTCGGCGGGCTCGTGGGGGTCGCGGCCGACCGAGTAGACGGCCGTCATCTCGGCGTCCATGCGGGCGCGGAGCTCGCGGGCGCGGGGGTCGTCGTAGTCGACGCGTTCGAGGTGGAGGGGAGGGAGCTCGGTACGGGGTGCGTTCGTCACCCGACGATTCTCCTCCTTCTCGCACCTCGTCCGTGCCGCCGAGGAGGCGCGGGTCGAGTCCGCGAGGAGGCGCGGGTGGAGCCCGCGAGCGGCGACTAGCGGAGGCTGACGCCGCGAGCCGACATGAACGGCACCGGGTCGGTCGAGCCGCCGTTGATGCGCGTCTCGAAGTGCAGGTGGCAGCCGGTCGAGTTGCCGGTGGAGCCGACCAGGGCGATCAGCTGACCGGCGGCGACCGACTGGCCGTTCGCGACTCGGATGCCGCCGTTGACGATGTGTCCGTAGGCGGTGCTGACGCCGCCGCCGTGGCTGATGCGGACGTAGTTGCCGTACCCGCCGTAGTAGCCGGCGTAGCTCACGGTGCCTGACGACGCGGCGTAGATCGGGGTCGAGCAGCCCGGTGCCAGGTCGACGCCGTCGTGCAGCTTGTAGACGCCGGTGACCGGGTTGATGCGATAGCCGTAGGGGCTCGACATGTAGCCGCCGCTCGGGCGGACCCAGCCGCCACCGCCACCGCCACCGCCACCGGTCGAGGGGGCCGGGGTCGAGGGTCGGCTCGGCGCCGGGGCCGACGGGGTCGGGGCGCTCGGGCGGGCGGCTGCTGCGGCCTGAGCGGCTCGAGCGGCCTCGGCCGCTGCGGCGGCAGCCTGCTGCTGCTGACGCTGCAGCTCGGCGGCGACCCGGGCGGCCTCCTCTTCGCGGGCCTTCTTCTCGGCGGCCAGACGCTGGCGCTCGGCCTCGACGCCGGCCTCGTAGTCCTGCTGGGTCTTGGCGGTGGTGTCTTGCAGCACGGCGAGCTGGGCCTGCAGGGTCGCCTCGTTCTCCTGCTGCGCGGTGACGGCGGCGAGGGCGGCGTCCGACGCGGCCTGCGCCTCCTGCATGGAGCTCTCGGCGTCGTTCCGCAGACCGACCAGCGCCTTCTCGGCGACGGCGGCCTGATCGCTCAGCGACGCGGCCACGTTGCGGTCGGTGACCGCCTGCTCGCGGATGCCGTCGGCCTGCTCGGTGATCTTGCTCATCGCGCCGAGGCGGTAGAGCAGATCGCCGGCCCCGGCCGAGTCGCCGACCAGCTGGGTCGAGACGTCGCCGCCGCCGGTGCGGGCGAGCTGGGCCGAGACCTGACCGGCCCGCTGCTCGCTCTCGTCGGCGACCCTGTTCTGCTCGTCGACCTGCTTCTGAAGCTCGGCGAGCTTCGATGCGGCCTCGTCGGCGTCGCTCTGGGCCGCTTCGAACTCGGCGCCCTTCGCCTCGGCCTCGGCCTGGGCGTTCGCGGCGTCGCTCTGCAGCTGGCCGAGCAGCGACTGGAGCTCCTGGATCTGAGCGGCCTTGGTGTTCTCGTTCGCGACCGCGGCTCGGACGTCGTCCCAGCTCGGGTACGTCGCGGCCTTCGCCGGCGAGGCGCCCATCACCGTCCCGCTGACCACGAACGCCAGGGCGAGCAGCACCGTCAGGACGGCGGCGGGCAGGCTCCGGAGGTGGGAGGCGGACGCGGGGGAAGTCACGGAGGTGGAACCAATCTCGAAGTCGACACCGGTACGGGGAGGCAGGAAGCGACCGCACGAAGTCCGGGGAACCCGCTCAGCCTAAGTGCCAGACCACCGAAGGGTAAAGCCTGGGATGAATGTTGACGCAGGGCGGCCTGTCCCCAATCGGGGTGTCTCATGCGTTCACACGAGTCACACGAGTCACACCCGTTCACCGAGATGTACCCCGCGGTGTCCCCGCAGCGTCACCTGGGAGGGCAGGAGGCGCGGGCCGGGTCAGACCGTCGGGCGGCCGCTCGGCTCGTCGTCGCGGTAGGCCGAGTTGAGGCGTCCGAGCGACTCGGCGAGGGCCGCGACGTCCGCGGCCTCCCACCCCTCGAGGCGGGCGGCGAGAGCCTCGCGATTGGCCTCGATCGATCGGGCGAGGAGCGAGAGCCCGGCCTGCGTGACCGACAGCGCGCGCCCTCGTCGCGGCTCGCGGTCGTCGTCGCCCTGGATGAGCCCGAGCTCGGCGAGGTTCGCGAGCTGCCGCGACACCGTCGACCGGTTGAGCGAGAACTCGGCCGCGAGGTCGATGGCCCGACGACCCGGCTCGGCCGCGATGACGTCGAGCAGCGAGTGCTCGACGAAGGTCAGCGGCGAGCTGCGACGACGCGCCCGGGCCACGGCCCGGCGCGAGACCAGCTCGAGCTCGGCGTAGACGTCGTCGATGCCGGTCGGTGCGGGGTCGGTCACGGTCCGAGCCTAGGCCGCACGGGCGCGACTCGGATCGGGCGGGCAGACTGCGGCCATGGCGACGACGCGGAACTGGTCAGGCACCCTCACGTACTCCGCCTCGCGCATCGTCAGGCCCGAGTCGGTCGCCGAGCTGCAGGAGGCGGTGGCCGGCTCGACGCGGATCCGCGCCCTCGGCACCCGCCACTCGTTCAGCGACGTCGCCGACGGCACCGGGGTGCTCGTGTCGACCACGGCCCTCCCCCTCGACCTCGTCGTGTCCGCCGACCGCCGGTCGGCGACCGTGGGCGCGGGCGCCACGTACGGCGCCGTGGCGCAGGCGCTCGAGGCCGAGGGTCTCGCCCTCGCGAACATGGGGTCGTTGCCGCACATCTCGGTCGGCGGCGCCGTCTCGACCGGCACGCACGGCTCGGGTCGTCGGCTGCAGAGCCTCGCCGGCTCGGTCGCCGCCCTCGAGATCGTGGGCCCCGACGGTGCGATCCGCTCGGTTCGGCGGGGCGATGCGGAGTTCGCCGGCAACGTCGTCGCCCTGGGGGTGCTGGGGGTCGTGGTCCGCATCACCCTCGACGTCGAGCCGTCGTACCGCATGCGGCAGGACACCTTCGTGGGGCTGCCCTGGTCGAGCGTCGACGACCACCTCGTCGAGGTCATGTCGGCCGGGGCGAGCGTCTCGTTCTTCCATGAGTTCGACGACCGCATCCGCGAGGTGCTCGTGAAGTCCCGGGTGCCGGCCGATGCGCACGACGTGACGGTGCCCCGGCGACTCTTCGGCGCCTCCCGGGCTCCGGTCGACGAGCACGCCGAGGTGACGGGCGGCTCGCAGACGCCGATGGACGGCAGCGTCGGCGCATGGCTCGACCGGCTGCCCCACTTCCGCCTCGATGCCACGCCGTCGAACGGGTCCGAGCTGCAGAGCGAGCACTTCGTCGCACTCGGCGACGGTGCGGCGGCGCTGCGGGCCGTCCAGCTGCTCGGAGACGACCTCCGCCCGCACCTGCACACCTGCGAGACCCGCACGGTCGCCGGCGACGACCTGTGGTTGAGCCCCACCCCGGTCGACAGCCTCGCAATCGCGTTCACCTGGCGGAAGCACCCCGTCGAGGTGGCGGCCCTCGTCGAGCGGGTCGAGGAGGCGCTGCGTCCCTTCGCACCGCGCCCGCACTGGGGCAAGCTGACGTCTCTCCCGCCCGCGTCGATCGTCTCGCGGTATCCGCGGTTCGGCTCGTTCGTCGAGCTGATGCACGACGTCGACCCGGGTGGCACGTTCCGCAGCCCCTACGTGGACCGACTGCTCGGCTAGAAGCCCTCGCCGGTCGGGTCGGCGTCGGTATTGTCGTCGAGCTCGGGGCCGCCGACCGGGGCGCCCTGCCAGGCGACGAGCCGCCAGCCCGACGCCGGATCGCCCTCGAGCACGACGACACCGGTGTTCTCGAGCGGATGCTGCGCCACGAACTCGGCGGACCCGTGCGATCGGGAGCCGCACCAGCCGCGGATCGCGGCACCGTGGCTGACCACCGCGACCGTCTCGTGACCCGAGGCGACGGCGCCCGCCACGGCGGCGTCGAAGCGGGCGAAGAACTCGTGGCCGTCTTCGGAGCCGGGCAGCCGACGGTCGAGATCGCCGGACACCCACGACACGACGGCGCCCAGGTAGGTCGACACCGCGTCGTGATCGCTGCGCGCCTCGAGCTCGCCGGCGATCACCTCACGGAAGCCGGCGACCTCGATCGGCTCGAGGCCGAGCGCTGCGGCGAGGGGTGCCGCCGTCTCGTGCGTGCGTCGCAGCGTGCTCACGTAGAGGGCGCCGATGGACTCGTCGGCGAGCGCCGCGGGCACCGCTGCGGCCTGCCGTCGACCGAGGTCGGTGAGACCCGGGCCGGGTGCGGCGGTGCCGAGTCGGCCGACGACGTTGTCGGGGGTCTGACCGTGGCGGATGAGGAGGAGGCGCATGCCGACCACCCTAGAGGGGGCCTCCGACACTCCTCAGCGGCGGTCGGTGGAGGTGGCGCCGGCCACCGCGTCGGCCGCGGCGCGCTCGCGGCGGCCCCGCAGCACGCTCCGCAGCCCGGCGATCAGGACGGGTGTCACCGAGAGCAGTACGAGCACGATCGCCCACACGTCCACGTGGTCGCGGATCAGCGGGATGCCGCCGAGCAGCGAGCCGAGCACCACCATGCCGACGGCCCACACGAAGGCGCCGACGACGTTGAAGAGGAGGAACTTCGGGTAGCGGTAGCCCGCCGTGCCCGCCGCGAGGGGCACGTAGGTGCGGACGATCGGGACGAACCGGCCGAGGATCAACGAGACGCCGCCGTACTTGGCGAAGAACGCCTCGGCCTTCTCGAGGTGCGCCGTCTTGAGGATCCGCGCGTCGGGCGTGAACCAGCGCCGGCCGAAGCGGTTGCCGAGGAGGTACCCGACCTGGTCGCCGAGGAACGCCGCGACGAAGGCGCAGAGCGCGATCGTCCAGACCTGCAGGCCCAGGGCCTCGTGCAGCAGCCCGGCCGTGAACAGCAGCGAGTCGCCGGGCAGGAACGGGAACAGCACCCCCGACTCGATGAAGATCATGATCGAGATCCCGGCGAGGGCCCACGGCCCGAGTGCGGGCAGCAGCGACTCGGGGTCGAAGAGCAGGAATCCGCCCGAGGCGGCGGGCAGGGCGGAGGCGAGGAGGGAGGCGGTGGTCACCGGAGGACTGTAGCGTCCGCGCCTCCGGACACCGCGCCTCCTCGTCCCTTCGGAGGACTCCCGCCCCGCCCGATCTCGTCCGCCCGAGGGATATCGCCCGTGAGGGCCGGCTCCTAGGCTGACGTCTGGACGAGGCCGTCGCTGACGGCCCCGCGACCTGCGACAAGAGGAGACATCCCACCGATGATCGAAGCCCATGGCTTGACCAAGAGGTACGGCGCCAAGCTCGCCCTCGACGACGTGTCGTTCACCGTCAGGCCCGGTCTCGTGACCGGGTTCCTCGGACCGAACGGCGCCGGCAAATCGACCACGATGCGCATGATCGTCGGGCTCGACCGGCCGACGGCCGGCTCGGTGACGGTCAACGGCCGTCGCTACGCCGACCACACCGCGCCCCTGCACGAGGTCGGCGTGCTGCTCGACGCCAAGGCCGTGCACAGCGGCCGCTCGGCGGCGGACCACCTGCTCGCCATGGCGGCGACCCACGGCATCGGCAGATCCCGTGTCAAGGAGGTCATCGCCCTGACCGGTCTCGAATCGGTGGCGAAGAAGCGCGTCGGCGGCTTCTCGCTCGGCATGGGGCAGCGCCTCGGCATCGCGGCGGCCCTGCTCGGCGACCCGGCCACGGTCATCCTCGACGAGCCCGTCAACGGCCTCGACCCCGAGGGCGTCGTCTGGGTGCGCACCCTGGCGCGGCACCTCGCGGGCGAAGGGCGAACCGTGTTCCTCTCGTCGCACCTGATGAGCGAGATGGCGCAGACCGCCGACCACCTCATCGTCCTCGGCCGGGGCCGCGTGCTCGCCGACTCCCCCGTCAGCGACGTCATCGCCCAGGCCTCGGGCGAAGCCGTGCGCGTCCGCAGCCCGCGGGCCGACGACCTCGTCCGACTCGCGCAGACGCACGACGTCGCCGTCACCCCCGTCGAGCCCGGCCTCGTCGAGCTGCGCGGCATCACCGCCGAGCGCGTCGGCGAACTCGCCGCCTCGTCCGGCATCGTCCTCCACGAGCTGACCCCGTTGGTCCGCTCGCTCGAAGACGCCTACATGACCCTGACGCAGGACTCCGTCGACTACCACGCCGGAGGCGCGCCCACCACGGCCGCGTCCCCCACCACCGAAGGGGCCCAGCGATGAGCACCAGCGCTCCCACCAGACAGTCCCGTCCGCGCTCCGCCGGGGGCGGGGTCACCTTCGGCGGCGTCCTGCGCTCCGAGTGGATCAAGCTCCGGAGCCTCCGCTCCACCGTGTGGTGCTTCGCCATCATCGCCGTGCTGATCATCGGATTCGGGGCGCTGTTCAGCGCCGTCGCCTCCGGCTTCGAGGGCATGGAGTCCACGCCCGAGCAGCAGCAGTCGCTCGCGGCGTCGGTCACCACCATCGGCGTCGCCTTCGCGCAGCTGGTCGCCGCCGTGCTCGGCGCGCTGATCATCACAGGCGAGTTCGGCACCGGCATGATCCGCTCGACCTTCGCCGCCGTGCCCCGCCGCACCCCGGCGCTCATCGCGAAGCTCATCATCGTGGCCATCGGCACCTTCGTGGTCTCGGCCATCAGCCTCGCCATCACGTCGCTGCTCGCCGTGCCCCTGCTGCGCGGCGTCGACATCGAGCTCGACCTCGCCGACGGGAAGTACTGGCTCTCGATGCTCGGCGCGGCCGCCTCGGTCGCGTTCATGGCCATGATCGCGTTCGGTCTCGGCATGATCATCCGCAACAGCACGGGCGCCATCGCTGCGGCCATCGGAGTCGTCTTCGTGGTGCCGATCCTGTTCTCGATCGCCATGGGCCTCGTCTCGGGCACCTGGGTGTACTCGCTCAACGAGTTCATCCCGCCGACCGCCGCCTCGCGGATCTACGAGTACGTGGTCGACGGCAGCTCTATGCTGACCGCTCCCGCCGTCGACGGAGCGATCCGCCTCGAGCCCTGGCAGGCGCTGCTCGTGCTCGTCGGCTGGGTCGTGGCGCTGTTCGCCGCCGGGCTCGCCCTCGTCAAGCGCCGCGACGTCTGACCCACCCGCACCGCGCCTCCTCGGCGCTCTGGACGGTCCGGTTCGACCCATCCTCACGGATCGGGAAGAACCGGACCGTCTCGTGCGTTCGGACGCACAGGCACACCCGCCGTCACCCTCGAGGAGCCCCATTTGACCAGCGCGACATCCCCGGCGACGACCACCGAGCCCCTCGACGACGACGGGACGGCGGCGCGCAACAAGCTCGTCATCGGCCTCCTGCTCGTCTCGGCGTTCGTCGTCATCCTGAACGAGACGATCATGGGCGTGGCCCTGCCGAGCCTCACCCGCGACCTCGACATCACGGTCACGGCCGGCCAGTGGCTGACCACCGGCTTCATGCTGACGATGGCGGTCGTCATCCCGATCACCGGGTTCCTCCTGCAGCGGTTCAACACCCGACCCGTGTTCATCACGGCCATGAGCCTGTTCAGCCTCGGCACCGCCATCTCGGCCGTCGCACCCGGGTTCGGCGTGCTGCTGCTCGGCCGCGTCGTCCAGGCCTCGGGCACGGCCATCATGATGCCGCTGCTCATGACGACGGTGCTCACCCTCGTGCCGCCGGCGACCCGCGGGCGCACGATGGGCAACATCTCGATCGTCATCTCGGTCGCTCCGGCGATCGGACCGACCATCTCGGGCGTCATCCTCAGCGTGCTCGAGTGGCGCTTCATGTTCATCCTCGTGCTGCCCATCGCGCTCGCCGCGCTGGCGCTCGGAGCGGCCCGCGTGAAGAACGTGACCACACCGAAGAAGGTGCCGCTCGACGTGCTGTCGGTGATCCTGTCGGCCTTCGCCTTCGGCGGCATCGTGTTCGGGCTCAGCTCGATCGGCGAGGGCGCCGAGGCGGCCGTGCCGGCGTGGGTGCCGCTCGCCGTGGGCGCCGCCGCGCTCGTCGTCTTCGTGCTGCGTCAGCGTTCGCTGCAGCGCCACGACCGCGCCCTGCTCGACCTGCGCACCTTCTCGTCGCGCACCTTCACCATCTCGGCGACCGTGCTCGGCATCGGCATGATCGCCCTGTTCGGCACGTTGATCGTGCTGCCGATCTACCTCCAGAACGTGCACGGCCTCGACCCGCTGTCGACCGGTCTGCTGCTGCTGCCCGGCGGGCTCGTGCAGGGGCTGCTGTCGCCGGTGGTCGGTCGCCTCTTCGACAAGCACGGCCCCACCGTCCTGCTGGTGCCCGGCACCATCCTGGTCAGCGCCGTGCTGTGGTTCATGTCGACCGTCTCGGAGGCGACCCCGATCCCGATGATCCTCGGCGCGCACGTCGCCCTCAGCATCGGACTCGCGTTGATGTTCACCCCGCTGTTCACGTCGGGGCTCGGCTCGTTGCCGTCGAACCTGTACTCGCACGGCAGTGCCATCGTCGGCACGGTGCAGCAGCTGGCCGGCGCAGCCGGGACGGCGGTGTTCATCACGGTCATGACCCTCGCGACGACGGCCGCCGCGCGCGGTGGCGTGGTCGACGTCGCCGCGACCGGCGCTGGCGTGCGGGCGGCGTTCCTCGTCGGAGCGATCATCTCGGTGTTCGCCGTCGTCGGAGCGTTCTTCGTCCGCCGCCCCGCACAGGACGCCCCGCCCGTCGCGCACTAGCCCCGCCCCTGGCGCCCCGTGGCCTCGCTTACGGGGCGCCGGGCCCCCGGCGGAGCGCCCGCCCGGGGCCCCCGGGCGTGGCGCGCGCCCTGTCTGCGACGCCCCGCCTCCCTCAGCGCCGCTCACCCCGTCGCCGCCTCCGCCTCCCCCCAGCCCCGCTCACCCCGTCGCCGCCTCCGCCTCCGCCTCCCCCAGCCCCGCTCACCCCGTCGGCGCCTCCGCCTCCCCCGCGCCGCTCGTCCGTCGGCGCCTCCGCCTCTGCCGGCGCCGCTCACCCCGTCGGCAACTCCTGCTCCCTGCGGCGCCGCGGAACGGCGAGCCGCCAGTGTCTGCGCCCCCGCGGCCCGAGGACTCGCGGCAGGCAGGAGTTGCCGACGTGTGCGACGGGTCTCGGCCCTCCCGCGGTGGAGATCAGAGCATCGATCGCCGCTGCCGTCTCCTCCCACGTGTCGCGCACCATCAGCGTGCCCGCCCGGAACGGGATGCGGCCCTCGCGCGCGATCGCGGCGTCCTTGAGGCGGTCCTCGTGGAACCTCTCCTCGTGGTGCTGCCGCCCGTCCGTCTCGAACCCGATGATCCCGTCGACGACCATGTCGATGATCCTCCGCGAACGTCCGACGGGCACCTGACGGCGCACATGGTGCCCGGCGCACCTGAGGCGAGTGCCGGCGGCGCTCTCGAGAATGCTCTCCGCGCCTCCCTCGCTCCACGCGACGAGGCCCGCTGCGTCGGCGTGTTTCCGAGACAAGACCTCCGCGGCATCGTCGTCATCGAGAACCACACCGGCCTGCCGGGCCCAGTCCACGAGGATCACGGCGTCTTCGAGTGATCGTGCCTCGACGACGGCCCTGGCGAGAGCGTCACGGGGGTCGACCGACCAGGCGGTGCCCCTCTCGCTGAGATCGAGCGGGTCCCAGACGACCCGGATGCCGCGACGCCGCCGGAGGCGCGAAGCCGTCTCGGGCACGGACACGGTGATCGGCGGGCGCGTCCACGCCCAGGCACCCAGCGCGTGGAGAGCCGCGGCCCCGGTCAGTCGCCCGCCGATGCTGACGGCCACGTATCGCGGATCGGTTCGGTCCCAGGTGGAGTACCAGCCCCTTCGGGGCCGTGTCACTCCTCGAGAGCGGACGGCGGCCGTGAGGTGCCGGTCGGTGGCTCCGTGAGCCACCAGGTCGCGCTTGTGCAGGAGGCCCCCGGCGGAGATGACGAGTTCGGCGATCGTGGTCATGCCGACACAGCGTGCCCAAGACCCGCCCGGCTCCGTGCCGAAGACCTCTGCACTGTGGAGAGACGGGGAATCGGCCCGTCTGGGGACGAGGGATCGACCACGTTCGGCCTTCACCTGGGGATGACGAGACCCGGCGCTGACAACTCCTGCCTCCTGCGCACACGAGGGCAGCCGCCCGGCGAACGCACCGGCCGAGACGACCGCAGCCAGGAGTTGCCGACCAGCCGCCGGAGCGGAGTGCGGGTGTCGGACGCACCGTTCAGGTGCGCATCGGTACCGCCGCCCGGGTCGAGACCCAGAGGCCGGCGTCGGAAACTCCTGCTCGCTGCAGCACGTCACGGGGCATCGCCTGTTCCGGCCCGTGCAGGCGACGGGAGGCAGGAGTTGCCAGCGGGGGCGCGGCGCCGGGGGCGGGGGCGCGGCGCGGGCAGGGGCGCGGGGCGGGGCGGGAGCGGGAGCGGGGGGGCTAGGGGGTGGAGAGCTCGGGGGCTCCGAGGCGGAGACCGATGTCGATCAGGACGACGCGGCCAGCGAGCATCGGCCCGCTGCCGCGAAGGAGCCCCGCCTTGCGTCCGCCGAAGGTGACGGTCACGTCCGCCGGCAGCACCAGCTCGGCCGATCCGTCGTCGGGATGGAGGCCGCTGGGGAGGTCGACCGCGACCACCAGCGGACGCCCCAGCACCGGCCCCGACGGCCCCGAGGGCCCCGAGGGCCCCGGCCCACCAGCCCCCGGCCCCGCAGACCCCGCACCAGCCCCCTCCCCAACGGACCCCGCACCCCCGCCCAGCGCCGCCACCACGCGCCGCGCGTCCCCTCGCAACCCGCCGCTGGCACCCGTGCCCACCATCCCGTCGAGCACCACGTCGTACCCGCGCAGCAGTCCGGGCGCCGCCGCGGGGTCCGTCCAGGGGTCCAGCGCGTCGATCGTCGCGCCGGCGCCCAGGGCGGCCGCGAGCCCCGCCTCGTGCAGGTGCGATCCCGTGGGCACCACGGTCACCACGCCCCCGGGCACGAACTCCTGCGCCAGCGATGCGCCGGCGTAGAGGGCGTCCCCGCCGTTGTCGCCGCTGCCGACGAGCAGCAGGATCCGCGGGGCCGAGGAGGCGCGCAGCAGCCCGGACACGACCCCCGCGAGTCCGTCGGCGGCCCGCTGCATGAGCGGCTCCCCGGCCTCGAGCAGCGGCTTCTCGGCGGCACGGATCTGGGCGGCGGTCCAGGCATCGGTCATGCCTCCACTCTGCCCCTCGCCGCACGCGAGGCGCCGACTCGCCGCACGCGAGGCGCCGACGCCCGCCCTGCTGCCAGACTGGACGGATGCGTGCTCAGGCGAACAACCCCGTCGACGGAACCGAGATCGCCTACGAGGTGGACGGCGACGGCCCTCCCCTGGTGCTGGTGCACGGCTCCGGCCTCTCGCGCGGCACCTGGCGCGGGCTCGGCTACCTGCGCGATCTGCAGCGCGACTTCACGGTGGTCGCCCTCGACATGCGGGGTCACGGCAAGAGCGGCAAGCCGCACGATCCCGCGTCGTACACGATGGACCTCCACCGCGGCGACGTCGAGGCCGTGCTCACCGCGACCGGGCTCGAGCCGGCGCACTACGTCGGCTACTCGTTCGGCGCCCGGATCGGCCTCTCGATCGCGGCCCACACTCCGCGGCTGCTGCGCACGCTGACGACGATCGGCGGCAGCTGGGCCCCCATGAACGGCAACATCGGCGCCACGTTCGCCCCCGACTGGCATGAGGCGCTCACCACCGGCGGCATGGCCCGCTTCGTCGACCGGTGGGGCCAGACCATCGGCCGTCCGATCGACCCCGAGACCCGTCTCGCGTTCATGCAGGACGACCCCGAGGCGCTGGCCGCCTTCTTCACCGCGGCCGAGACCGGCGGCGGCCTGACCGTCGACCAGCTCGACTCGGTGACCGTGCCCACCCTCCTGCTCGCCGGCACCCGCGACGTCGACCGGCACCGCGAGTCGCAGGAGGCCGCACGCCGCATGCCGGCCGCCGCCTTCTACTCGCTCGTCGGCCAGGATCACGCGTCGTCGCTTCTCCCCGTCGATCAGGTCACCGACCTGCTCCGCACCTATCTCGAGGCCGTCGACGCCTGACCGGGGCCGAGGAGGCGCGGCGAGAGCAGCCGAGGAGGCGCGGCGCCGGCAGACAGGAACGCCCGCCGAGGAGTTGCGGTGCCGGCACGCGGCACGGGGTGCGCGGACAGCGTGCCGGGCTGCGAGAATGACGGGACCATGGGCATCAGTCGTCGCGCGTTCCTGACGGGCTCGCTCTCGGGCGCCGCGGTGCTCGTGCTCGCCGCCTGCACCCCCGACGCGCCCTCCCCCGCGCCCACGAGCGGCGCCCCGACGCCGACCGTCGATCCGACGGTGCCCGCCGGTCTGGCCGCGGCCGGGTTCCTCCGGAGCTCGTGGGCCGACGACGCGCTGTCCGGCGGGTCGTCGAGCTACCTCGCCACCGGGTCGACGATCACCGACCGTCTGACGCTCGCCGGGTCGCTCGACGACCGCCTGTTCTTCGCCGGCGAGGCCGTCGCCTCCCGTCACGCCGGCACCGTCTACGGCGCGAGGGCCTCGGGCTTCGACGTCGCCGACGAGATCGCGACCGTCGCCTCCGAGGGCGAGGGCGAGCGCGTCATCGTGATCGGCGCCGGCATCGCCGGGGCCACCGCCGCCCGCGCCCTGGCCGACCGGGGCTTCGACGTCGTGGTCGTCGAGGCCCGCGACCGGATCGGCGGCCGCATCCACACGGTCACCGACGACGACTGGCCCTTCGCCGTCGAGCTCGGCGTGTCGACCCTGTTCGGCGAGGCGGCTCCGGCGCTCGTCGGCGCGCTCGCCCTCGCGGGGGTCGACACCGTCCGCCTCCGCGAGACCGCCACCGGCGCCGGCACGAACCCAGGCACAGGCACAGGCACGGGCACCGCCCAGCTCGAGGCCCGCACCGCCGACGGAACGCCCACCGATCTGACGCAGGCCGTCGCGGCGGCCCTGAGCACCGCCGTGTCCTGGGCCGAGAGCACCGACGGCCCCGACAGCGGCGCGACCGGCGGTGGAACAGGCGGCGGCAGCAGCACGGGTGCAGGCCGCTCCGCGCGTCAGGTCTTCGCCGAGTCCGGTGCCGACCGGGTCTCGACCACGCCCGATGCGACCGGGGTCTCCGACGCCGATCGTGTCGCGTTCCTCCTCGACCGCATCGTGCCGGCCCGGTACGGCGCCGAGGCCGGCGAGCTCGCGATGACGCAGGTCGGCGACGATCTGCTGCCTCTCGACGCGACCCTGGTCACCGGTGGCCTCGAGACGTTCGTCACGGGTCTGCTCGACGGCCTCGACGTGCTGCGCGGCAGCACCGTCGCCCGCATCCAGTACGGCGACCAGGGGGTGGGGCTCCGGCTCGCCACCGGAGAATCGCTGTCGGCCGACCGGGTCGTCTCGACCCTGCCGCTGGGTGTGCTCAAGCAGGGCGCCGTCGAGTTCGAGCCCGCCCTGCCCGCGGCCTACGCGTCGGCGATCGAGTCGCTCGGCATGGGCGACCAGGAGGTTCTCTGGCTGCGCTTCGACCAGGCCTTCTGGTCGACCGAGGCGACCGTCTGGGCCGTGCTCGACGACACGGCGAGCGACCGCCTGTTCGTCAACCTGCTGCCGGCGACCGGCGAGCCCGTCCTCGTCTCGCTGACCGGCGGCGACGCCGGGCGGGCCACGGCCGCGCTCGACGACGACGAGGCGGTCACCGCCGCCCTCGCATCGCTGGCGCCCTACCTCGACCTCGTGTCGGCCTCGCCCGCACCCGGCGAGACCGGCGCGCCCGACGAGACCCCGGCACCCGACGAGACCCCTGCATCCGGCGAGGCGACCCCCGGCAGCTGAGTCGCGACCGACCGGCGGCCACCGACCGGCCTGCGCCGCGCCTCCGGCGAGAGACCGGCCCCGACCCTGATCGACGGGATCCGAGGAGGCGCGCCCGGCACCGCGGGCCGGTTCCGCGGACGAAGTCGGCTGAGTGCGACGAGCCCCACCGTCACACCGATGATGGTGCCGATGGCGATGCCGTTGTAGAGCACGAACTCGTCGGGCCAGCGCACCTGCGCGGGGTCGAGGAAGAAGTACGGGTACCAGCCGACCCGCGCACCGCGCCAGATCGTGAAGAGCCCCCAGACGATCGGGAACGGCAGCGCGGCGAGCACGAGGCGCCAGCGCACGCGCGTCCGCCCGGGAGCGAAGACCCAGTCGATCAGCACGAAGGTGGACAGGTAGAAGTGCAGCACCTGACTCGACCAGGGCACGCCGATCGTGTAGTTGTGACTGGCCGACTCGATGACGATCACGCCGTAGACCAGGCCCGACACGATCACGTACGTCGTCACGAGCGCGTGCAGCGAGGCGAACCACCGCGGCTCGGGCACCCCTCTGAGCATCAGCACACCCGAGACGGTCAGCACCACGACGTTGGCGATGTTGCTCTGCTGCGTGAAGTAGCTGAAGTAGTTGATGGTGCTGAAGGTGCTGAACCCGAGCACGTAGACGAAGTACGAGACGAGGGCCGAGAGCCCCGCGGCGGCGGCGGCCAGCCGGAGCACGCCCACGAGTCGTCGCACGTCGTCACACACTCCCAGGCCGTCGTCTCGAAAGGACCGAGCGTACTAGCGCCCCATGACAGAGGCCGGGCCCAGCAGGGGCTGCTTACGGGATGTAGTTGAACTCGTCGGGGTTCGGGCCCGTGCGCTCGTCCTTGTTCAGGGCCGTGATGGCCGTGACGTCGGCGTCGGTCAGCTCGAAGTCGAACAGGTCGAAGTTCTCTTCGACGCGCGAGCGGGTGACCGACTTCGGGAACACGATGTCGCCGCGCTGGATGTGCCAGCGCAGCGTGACCTGCGCGGTGGACTTGCCGACGCGCTCGGCGATCTCGGTGATGGTCTCGTCCTTCAGGACGCCGCCCTGGGCGATGGGCGACCATGCCTCGGTGTGGATGCCCTTCGAGACGCCGAACTCGCGGAGCGCGTCCTGTGTGAGGTAGGGGTGCACCTCGATCTGGTTGACGACCGGCACGACCGAACCCTCGGCGAGGACGCGCTCGAGGTGCGGCTGCTGGAAGTTCGAGACGCCGATCGACTTGGCGCGGCCGCTGGCGTAGATCTCCTCCAGGGCCTTCCAGGTCTCGATGTAGTCGACGTCGATGCCGGGCAGGGGCCAGTGGATGAGGAACAGGTCGACGTAATCCTGCTTGAGGGCGTCGAGGGTGCCGTCGAACGCCTTCAGCGCGTCGTCGCGCTTGTGGAAGCCGTTGTTGAGCTTCGAGGTGACGAAGATGTCGCTGCGGTCGAGACCGCTCTCGGCGATGGCCTCGCCGACGCCGGCCTCGTTGCCGTACATCTCGGCGGTGTCGATGTGGCGGTAGCCGACCTCGAAGGCGGTGAGCGTCGCGTCCTTCGTCTCGGCCGGGTCGACCTGGTAGACGCCGAACCCGAGCTGGGGGATCTGGATTCCGTTGTTCAGGGTGATGGTGGGGATCGTGGTCATGTCATAAGCCAACCACCGGGGCGGCTCGATGCTTCCAAGAAAGCCCCTGGTGCCTGTACCCCGGGTGTGTTACTGTCATGAGTCGCTTGGAACAGATCCTCTCTGATCGTTCCCGGAACAGCTCTGGCCGAGTCCACACCGTCCTCCTGATCCGAACAGCCCGACGACACCATCGGAGCCACCCCTCACGGGTGCTCACTCCTCCGATCGTCGTGACACGGGCCCGACCGGACACCGTCCGCACCGCCGTCGCATCACGACGGCCCACGCAAGCCGAGACGCTGCGTGCCGTAGAGCACATCGAAAGAACCGAACATGAAGAGCACCATCACCACCATCACGGGCACGGTCACGACCGTCCCGACCCTGACCACCGCCCGCCTCGTCGAGTTCGTCGTCGTCGACGCCCGCGGCGCCGAGTTCGCCGTCCGCGCCTGGAGCGACGTCGTGACCGACGCCGTCCGCGTCGGCGCCACCGTCACGGTCTCCGGCACCGAGGGCTGGGTCATCCCCGGTCGCAGCTGGCGCCGCGAGCCGAGCCGCACCATCGTGCAGGCCTACTCGGTCGACACGGCGGCACTGCTGCTCGCCGCCTGATCCCGCAGCCGGCGACCCCGGCACCCGGCCCGCCCCGCGGCGGCCGACACGCACGCACCGCCCGACCGGCTCAGCCGATCGGGCGGTTCTACGTCGTCCGCGACTCGGACGGCCGCCCGCGACTCGGACGGCCGCCTGCGACTCGGAGGGTCGTCCGCGACTCAGGCGGTCGCGAGACCCTGCGCCCGCACCAGGATCGGCCGGTGGTCGGAGATGCCGGCCGGCAGCGTGACGATGTCGTCGATGGTGAGGCCGATGCTCGTCGCGAAGTCGAAGTGGCCCTTGACGTACCGGTAGCCGAGGTAGGTCGGCGTGTCGCTGCGGGTCAGGATGAAGCCGTCGCGCTCGATCCGCTTGCGCAGCCCCTGGTGGAACCACGGGTAGTTGAAGTCGCCCACCATCAGCATGGGCGCCCGCGGCGCCAGCGCCCGCATGAGTTCGTGCGCCGACGAGACCTGCTTGCGGCGCAGCCCGTTCGTGGCGGTCAGCGGAGCGGCGTGGAACGACCCGACCAGCACGTCGGTCTTCGACACGCGGTCGGCGAGGTGCATCGCCAGCAGCCGCTCGTGGGCGGGCGACATGACCCGGTCGTGCATCGACTTCTTCAGGGCGTACACCTGCGAGCCGAGCAGCTCGAAGCGGTCGGGGCGGTAGTACGCCGCGAGTCCGAGCCGGTTGTTGCGCGTCGACGTCGCCAGCACGAGGTCGCCCAGCCGGTCGGGGATGTCGTTCGTGTCGGCCTCCTGCAGGCAGAGCACGTCGGCTCGGTGGTCGCGCGCCAGGCTTTCGATCTCGCCCTTCGCCGTGTGCTCGCGGAGGTTGTAGCTGATCACGCGCATCGAGTTGCCGTCTTCTTCTTTCACGGGGACCGAACCTAGCCCACCGATGTTTCGACGACGTGCAGATTCGGCACGATATTCGCTCCGGGGACGGCAGGAGGGGGGCCGCACCTCCTCTCGGAAGGTGCGGACCGCCTCCTGGTCACCGTCCGCGACCGGTTCTCGGCGCGGGCTGCCTCAGACTCAGCGCCAGCGCGGCCACCAGTGGTGGATCAGATCGCCGATGGCGTTCCAGATCCAGTCGATGATCGCCCCGAGGTTCCATCCGCCGCCGGGCGTGCCGGGCTCGGTGGGCGGCTCCTCGGGCTCGGGCTCGGCGCCCGAGGCGACGGTCACGTAGGTGACGGTGCCCGTGTCGCCGTACGAGACCCGACCCAGGTAGCTGGCGTCGTAGTCGAGACCGGACCACGAGGTCGTGACCGTGGTGGTCTCGCCGAGCGCCGCCTCGATCGACGCGGGGTCGACGGAGAAGTCGCCGACGGCCTGGGCCGGATCGAGCAGATACGACGTCAGCGAGTAGCCGAGATCGCCGGCCCCCGAGTAGAAGTCGATCATCAGCACGTAGGAGCCCGCCTCGGGCGCCTCGACGTCGAGCTGCTCGTCGGCCGATCCCGTCGCCGCGTAGTCGACCAGCGTGTCGGGCTCGCCCGCCGCATCGGCCGAGTAGAGCAGCAGGTCGAGGTCGGCGGTGTCGTCTGCGGAGTCGAGCACGAACCGGCCGTGCGTCGTGCCCTCGGCGATCGTCAGCGGCACGAGGGCGGGATCGCCGCCCGCGGTGCCCGAGCCGGTCGCGACGGCGCCCTTGGCGAGCCCCTCCGCAGCCAGCGGCAGCGACAGCGCGTCGCCGGCCGTGACGTCGAGCGAGGCCTCGCCCGTCGCGCCCTCGCCGGCCAGCTCGGACGCGACGTCGAGCTGCACGGGGCGGACGGCCAGGGGGCTCCGCACGTCGTGCGTGCCGTCGCTCCAGGTCAGGTAGCCGGTGGCGAACTCGTCGAGCGGCGCCGTCGTGCGGGTGAACTCGACCGTGTACTCCTTCTTCTCGCCGGCCGCGGCGAAGTCCAGCGTCGCGGGCGACACCTCGACCGAGACGCCGGGCATCTCGACCGGGGCGACGCTGTAGCTGCCCGCCTCGGTCGCCGTCACCGTGCGGGTGACCGTCGCGGTGCCCGCCAGCGAGCCGACGCTGATCGAGGGGAGGTTCATCGACGAGTCGGTGCCCTCGACCGTGTCGATCGAGTCGACGTAGGCCTGCCACTGCTCGGGGCCGTTCTCGTAGAGCAGACCCGGCTCGAGGAACCTCGTCGGGTCGACGTGACCCGCACCCTGGGCGAAGACGTCGCGACTCGGCTGACCGTCGGGTCCGACGAGGTCGTACGCGGTGGTCATCATGGCCGACTTGACCTCGTCGGGCGACCAGTCGGGGTGCGCGGTCGCCGAGAGGTAGAGCGCGGCGAGACCGGCGATGTGCGGCGACGACATCGACGTGCCCGACAGGAACTCGTACGAGCCCGCCTCGCCCGCGGCGTTAGCCCCGTCGGCGAGGATCGCGACGCCGGGCGCCGAGATGTCGGGCTTGAGCAGGTTGCCGCCGTCGGCCGTCACCGGACCGCGCGACGAGAAGCCGGCGATCTGGGGCGTCGCGGGCTCGGGCAGACCCTCGGGGTTGCCGTCGAGCAGCGTCACCGTGGCGCCCGCGGTGGCCGCGTAGGCGTGCAGCGCGGTGTAGCCCTCGGCGTCGACGTGGACCGTCGGGATGACGTGCTCGTCGAGGTCGACGGAGCTCGGGGTCTTGTTGACCAGCAGCATCCCGATGCCGCCGACCCGGTCGACCTCGGCGCTCTTGTCGGTGCGGCCGACCACTCCGCGGTCGCAGAGGACCACGGCGTCGTCGGGCACGAGCGCGGCGTCGAGCGTGCCCGGCGTGCAGAGCAGGGCGTCGGCGGTCGACGCCGAGGCCAGCTTCACCGCCTGCGAGTCGACGAGCGTGCCGGTCAGGCCCTCGTCGCCGACGGGCACGGTGATCGATCCGCCCAGGTACGAGGTGCCGTCGCCCGTGCGGGCGGTGGCGGAGTAGCTCGGGATGGTGCTCGCGGCCACCGTGGTGATCCACGGCGCGGCGTTGTCGGCCGTCGTCTCGGACGGGCCGTCGTTGCCGGCCGAGGCGGCGACGAAGACGCCGGCGGAGGCCGCGCCGAGGAACGCCTGATCGGTCGCCGAGTAGGTGCTGGTCGCGCCGCCCCCGCCGATCGAGTAGTTGATGACGTCGACGCCGTCGGTGACCGCCGCCTCGATGGCGGCGATCAGGTCGAGGGTGGCGCAGCCGTCGTCTTCGGTCGAGACGCGGTCGGGGCCGTCCCAGCAGACCTTGTAGGCGGCGATCTTCGCTGCGGGGGCGACACCCGAGATCGTGCCGAAGTCGCGACCGGCGACCTGGGCCTCGACGTCGGCGTTG
The DNA here is from genome assembly GCF_034045305.1 of Frigoribacterium sp. CFBP9029. Lineage (NCBI taxonomy): Bacteria > Bacillati > Actinomycetota > Actinomycetes > Micrococcales > Microbacteriaceae > Frigoribacterium > Frigoribacterium sp. CFBP9029. The sequence continues at coordinate 90,964 of NZ_JAXCWB010000005.1, read as the reverse complement.
CCGGCCGCGGTGCTCGCCGTGTGCGAGCCGTGGCCGTTGCCGTCGCGGGGCGAGAGGTACTCGCCCTGCTCCTCGGTGCCGATGTTGCCGACGCCGAAGCCGTCGACGAAGTAGCGCGCGCCGATCAGCTTCGTGTTGCAGTCGGCCGCGGTGAACTGCACGCCGGTCTGGCAGACGCCCCGGAAGGTCCCGCCGTCGCCGCGCGGGAAGACCGTCGACGAGCCCTCGAGGTGCGGCTCGGTGGCGCTGGCCGCGCCGAGCGGGTCGCCCGCGAACGAGGCGTTGCCCGCGGCGATGCCGGAGTCGATGATGCCGACGACGACCCCGTCGCCGGCGGCGTCCCGGCCGCCGAGGGAGTCCCAGACGCCGCCCGCGCCCTGGGCGTCGCCGAGACCGAGGAACTCGGTCGAGGGCGTGGCCTGCAGCTTGAGCAGCTCGTTCTTCGAGACGGCGGCGACCGACGGGTCGCTCGCGAGCGACCGGGCCTGGTCGGCCGTGAGGTCGGCGGCGAACGCGTTCGTCGTGACCGAGTAGTGGGCGTCGACCGAGGCTCCGACCGCCGCGGCGACGTCCGCCTGGGTCTCCTCGAGGTGGTCGCTGTACTTCTGCACCGGAGCGGCGCGCGCGTCGAGCCGGGTGCCCTCGGGGGTGGCCGTCGCGGGGAGCCCCGCCGTGCCTCCCTCGTAGGTGGCCGCCGCGGGCTCGCGGAGGGTCACGATGTACTTGCCCGCCGAGAACGACGTGTCGCCGACGACGGCCGGACCCTCGGCGGCGAGGGCCGACGTCGCGGGGAGCGAGACGACTCCCCCGGCGACGAGTGCGGTCGCGAAGAGCCCGGAGGCGAGCAGCGCGGCGAGAGGGGCTTTCGGCCGACGAGGGCCGGATGGAGTGATCACGGGTGCCTTCCGACGCTGTCGCCCCCATGGCGAAGTCGTCGAGTAAGAGTTACCTGAGAATTCATCTGACCCTCAAGCGAGGGTGGTGGCCGAAAGCTGCCACTGGCCGCGCGAGGCCGCATTGTTAACCTGCCGTGACCCGTTCGGGGGACACCGTGTCCGCCACGTGGCCGACGTCAGAGCCAGCCTCGACGTGCGGCCTCGACCCCCGCATGGAACCTGTTGGTCACCCCGAGTTCGCCGAACAGGTCGTGCACGCGGCGCCGCACGGTGCGCACCGAGAGACCGAGCCGCTGGGCGACGACCTCGTCGGTGGCGCCGGCGGCCATCAGGGCGATCAGGTCGCGCTCTTCGAGACTCGGCCCGCGGCGCGGCGACGCGGCGGCATCCGTCGGGCGGCTCTCGTCGGCGACCCGGGCGGCGATCAGCGACCAGTCGGGCGACCCCGAGCCCCCTCCCCCGGCGCCCGCGGTGGCGGACCGGTCGACGGGCACGGGCACCGCGGCACGCCAGCGCTGCTCGAACAGCTCGACGAGGGCCGCGACGAGAGCCGGCGACTCGGTGACCAGCGCCTCCGGGGCGGCGGGGTCGTGACCGAGCGAGACGAGGGCGATGCGCTCGTCGGCGACGGCGAGCTTGACGGGGAGCGAGTCGGTCAGCCGCGCCTCCTCGCCGTGACCGCCCAGGCGGTGGACGCCCTGCCAGCGTCCGTCGGCCGCGAAGCTGTCCATCGTGTAGACGGCCCGCCAGCGGACGCCCCGTGCGAGCGCGGTGCGCTCGGTGCCCTCGTTGCCGACGACGACGTAGGGCGGCCGGTCGAACGCGACGAACGACCGGGTCGCGGTCAGCTCGAGTCGCGTGTACCGGTCGCCGATGGCGGCCGCGCCGACCAGCGTGCGGGTGACCGCCGACGGGTCGGCCCGGCGACGCGTCTCGTCGAACAGCTCGGCCAGGACCCCCGTGGAGGCGCGGGCCGAGGCGAGCGCATCGGCCCGCCTCGCGACGAGGGCCGGCACCGAGACCCGGGGGTCGACCGCCGCCCAGCGCGCCGACGCGGTGACGCCCGGCGCGCTCTCGTGCACGAGCCCCAGCGCCCGGAGCCGCTGGAGACCGGCCTCGACCGCCGCCTGCTCGAGGTGCGGCAGCCCGGCGCCGAGGGCGTCGACGCCGACGCCGTCGGACTCGGCGAGGACGACCTCGTACACCTCGGCGGCGACCGCGTCGACGCCGAGCGCCGAGAGCTCGGGCAGACTCATGCGCTCGACCCTAGCCGCGCCCGCGCCCGCCTCTGCACCCGCCGACGGAGCCCGGTGCAGCGCCGCGAGGCGCGCGGCCTACGCGGCGGGAGTGAGCCGCATCGCGTCGGCGAGCAGCGCGACCGACCGGAGCCGCGCCTCCTTCGACGACCCGGCGTGGGCCACGATCAGCTCGTCGGCCTGCGCGGTGCGGGCGAACTGCTCCATGTACTCGCGCGCCTCGGAGGGGGTGCCGACCGCGGTGTAGGTCGTCATCGACAGCACGTGCTGCCCCACCGGGGTGCGCAGCAGGTGATCGAGCTCGGCGTCGTCGAACTCGCGGGCGACGTCGATCTGACCGCTCTGACGCAGCAGCATCAGCAGGCGCTGACGCTTGACCACGGCGAACTGCGCGTCGGCGTCGTCGGAGTCGTCGGCGACCACGGCGTTCACGGCCGCGATCACATAGGGCTCGGCCAGCTGCTCGGACGGCTGGAACTCGCGACGGTAGGCGGTCACGGCGTCGATCAGGTCGTTCGGCGCGAAGTGCGAGGCGAACGCGTAGGGCAGACCGAGCGCGGCGGCGAGCTTCGCCCCGAACAGCGACGAGCCGAGGATGTACAGCGGCACGTTGGTGCCGCCGCCGGGCACCGCCTGCACGCCGGCGATGCGCGACTCGCCGGCGAGGAACGCCTGGAGCTCGAGGATGTCCTGCGGGAACCGCTCGGACGACGCCGGGTCGCGGCGCAGCGCCCGGAACGTCGCCTGGTCGCTGCCCGGCGCCCGCCCGAGCCCGAGGTCGATGCGGCCCGGGTGCAGGGTCTCGAGCGTGCCGAACTGCTCGGCGATGGTGAGGGGCGAGTGGTTCGGCAGCATGACACCGCCCGACCCGAGCCGGATGGTCTTCGTCTGGCTGGCGATGTGCGCGATCAGCACCGACGTGGCGCTCGACGCGATCGACGCCATGTTGTGGTGCTCGGCGTACCAGACCCGCCGGTAGCCGCTCGCCTCTGCCTGCTGTGCGAGCGCGACGGAGGCCGCGAAGCTGTCGCGCACCGTCTCTCCGGGGGCGACGGGGGCGAGGTCGAGGATCGAGAGGGGAATGCTCATGAGGGGGGCAACACCGAGGAGGCGCGGCGTATGCCCGCGGTCGGGGGCGCGGCCGTCGAGCCCCGCACCACGAGCTCGGTCGGGAGGGACGCCACCGGGGTGGAGTCGCCGGCCAGCACCGCCTCGACCGTCGTCATGATGAGACGCCCGAGGGCCTCGAAGTCCTGCCGCACGGTCGTCAGCGACGGCAGGAAGTGCGCGGCCTCGGGGATGTCGTCGAAGCCGACGATGCTCACGTCTCCGGGTACCGACACCCCGGCCTCGGCGAAGGCGTGCACGAGGCCGAGCGCCATCTGGTCGTTGCCGCAGAACACGGCCGTCACCTCGCCGGCGGCGACGCGGTCGACGAGCTCGCGGCCGACGCGGTGCCCCGAGGCGGGGGTCCAGTCGCCGCGCAGCAGCACCGACGGGTCGAGTCCGAGCCGGGTGCAGGCGCCTCGCCAGCCGCGTTCGCGGTCGCGGCCGTCCATCCAGCCCTCGGGGCCGGCGACGTGCGCGATGCGGGTGTGGCCGAGCGCGGCGAGGTGCTCGACCGCCGACTCCGCGCCCGCCACCTGGTCGAGCGACACCGTGTGGTGGCCGGCCTCGGCCTCGCTGTCGGCGGTGACGAGCGGCACCGACACCTCGGCCCGGCGGAGCACCCGCAGCACCTCGGGGTCGGGGGCGATCAGCACGAGGGCGGCGACGTTCTGACCGAGCAGCGCGTCGAGGGCCTGCTGCATGCCCTTCCGGTCGGCGACGTCGAGGGTCGCCATCGACACCTGGTAGCCCGCGCGGCGTGCCGCGCCGTTGAAGCCGTGCATGGTGCTCGACGGGCCGTAGTACGGGAACCCGGTGCTGATCAGGCCGATCGAGGTCGTCCTACGGCTGGCGAGGGCCCGCGCGGCCAGACTCGGCCGGTAGTTCAGCTCGTCGACGGCGGCGTCGACCTTCGCCTTCGTGGCCGGTCGCACCGACGGGTCGCCGTTGACGACCCTCGAGACGGTCTGGTGCGAGACGCCGGCTGCTGCCGCGACGTCGAAGAGGGTTGCCACGTGATGATCCTAGGTCTGTTCGTTTCGCGGGTCGGACGGGCCCGGACGACGAGGAGGCGCGGCTCCCGTGATCGGGAACCGCGCCTCCTGATGGGGTCGCTCTCGCTACTTGGTGGCCGAGGCGGCGCGACGCTTGTTGAAGACGTCGAACGCGACGGCGGCGAGCAGCACCAGGCCCTTGATGAGCGACTGGTACTCCGTGCCGACACCGAGGATCGACATGCCGTTGTTCAGGATGCCGATGATCAGACCACCGACGATGGCGCCGGTGACGGTGCCGATGCCGCCGGTGACCGCCGCACCGCCGATGAAGACGGCGGCGATCGCGTCGAGCTCGAAGCCGTTGCCGGCGTTGCCGCTGGCCAGGTTCAGCTGACCGGTGAAGACCAGGCCGGCCAGAGCCGAGATGACGCCCATGTTGACGAACAGCAGGAACGTGACGCGCTTGGTCTTGATGCCCGACAGCTCGGCCGCGTGCAGGTTGCCGCCGATGGCGTAGACGTGGCGGCCGAAGACCGAGTTCTTCATGACCGTCGAGTAGACGACGACGAGGACGGCGAGGACCACGAGGACGATCGGGGTGCCCGAGTAGCTGGCGAGCAGGAACCCGATGTACATGACGAGCGCGACCGTGAAGACGAGCTTCGTGACGAACCACAGGAACGGCTCGTCCTCGAGCTGGTACTTGCGACGCGTGGCACGACCGCGGAGGCCCGTGCCGATCAGCGCGACCGCCGCGATGGCGCCGAGCACCAGGGTGAGCGGCTCGTAGCCGGTCGTGCCGAACGTCGGCAGGAACCCGGAGCCGATGTCGCGGAACCCCTGGGGGAACGGCGAGATCTGCTGCGTCTGCAGGGCGATCTGGGCGGCACCGCGGAAGGCGAGCATGCCCGCCAGGGTGACGATGAACGCCGGTATGCCGAAGTAGGCGATCCAGAACCCCTGCCAGGCGCCGACCAGGCCGCCGAGCACGAGGCAGAGCACCACGGCGACGGGCCAGGGCAGACCCCACTGCGTGATCATGACGCCGGCCATGGCGCCGGTGAAGGCCACGATCGAGCCCACCGAGAGGTCGATGTGACCGGCGATGATGACCATGACCATGCCGATGGCGAGGATCAGGATGTAGCTGTTCTGGACGATCAGGTTCGAGACGTTGATCGGCGCCAGGGTGATGCCGTTGGTCGTGATCTGGAAGAACAGCACGATGACGATCAGCGCGATGAAGAGGCCGATCTGGCGCAGCTGGCCGCCGAGGTACGAGAACGCACCGACGATCGGGTTGCCACCGGAGCCGGACTGCGGCTGACGGGACGACGGCGACCCGCCGGTGGGCTTCGGGTCGGTGGCCTGGGTGGGGCTAGGCGCGCTCATTGACGGGGCTCTCTCGTTCGAGGGTCATGTACTTCAGGAGGAACTCGGGGGTCGCCTCGGCGATCGGCACGTCGGCCGTGATGCGCCCCTCCGAGAGGGTGTAGATGCGGTCGCAGATGCCGAGCAGCTCGGGCAGCTCGCTCGAGATGACGATCACTCCCTTGCCGGCGTCCGCGAGCTGGTTGATGATCGTGTAGATCTCGTACTTGGCGCCGACGTCGATGCCGCGCGTGGGTTCGTCGAGGATGAGCACGTCGGGGTCGGCGTACATCCACTTCGACAGCACGACCTTCTGCTGGTTGCCGCCCGAGAGCTTGCCCGTCACGGCCGCCACGTTCGGCGCCTTGATGTTCATGCTCTTGCGGTAGCGCTCGGCGACCGTGCTCTCTTCGGACCGGTTGACGAAACCCCAGTTCGCGAGTTTGCCGAGGGCCGAGCCCGAGACGTTGCGCGTGATGTCGTCGATCAGGTTGAGACCGTACTTCTTGCGGTCTTCGGTGGCGTAGGCGAGACCGGCCGCGATGGCCTTGCTCACCGTGTTGATCTTGATCGGCTCGCCGCGCTTGTAGACGGTGCCCGAGATGCCGGTGCCGTAGCTGTGGCCGAAGACGCTCATCGCGAGCTCGGTGCGACCGGCGCCCATCAGGCCCGCGATGCCGACGATCTCGCCGGCGCGCACGTTCAGGTTGGCCTGGTGGATGATCTCGCGGCTCGAGTCGAGCGGGTGGTGGACGGTCCAGTCCTCGATGCGCAGCAGCTCGTCGCCGATGGTCGACTCGTGCGACGGGTAGCGGCTCTCGAGGTCGCGGCCGACCATGCCCTTGATGATGCGGTCTTCGGAGACCTCGCCGGCGTGCATGTCGAGGGTCTCGATGGTCTTGCCGTCGCGGATGATCGTGACCTTGTCGGCGATCTCCTTGATCTCGTTCAGCTTGTGACTGATGATGATCGAGGTGATGCCCTGGCCCTGCAGGCTCTTGATGAGGTCGAGCAGGTGGGCCGAGTCGTCGTCGTTCAGCGCCGCGGTCGGCTCGTCGAGGATGAGCAGCTTGACCTTCTTCGACAGCGCCTTGGCGATCTCGACCAGCTGCTGCTTGCCGACGCCGATGTCCGTCACCTTGGTGACCGGGTTGTCGCGGAGACCCACGCGGGCCAGCAGACCGGCCGCGTCGAGGTTGGTCTTGTTCCAGTCGATGAAGCCGCCCTTGGACTGCTCGTTGCCGAGGAAGATGTTCTCGGCGATCGACAGGAAGGGGCTGAGCGCCAGCTCCTGGTGGATGATGACGACGCCCGCGGCCTCGGAGTCGTTGATGTTCTTGAAGTCGACGGGCTGGCCGTCGAGCATGATCTGACCGTCGAAGGACCCTGACGGGTAGACCCCCGACAGCACCTTCATCAGCGTCGACTTGCCGGCGCCGTTCTCGCCGCAGATCGCGTGGACCTGGCCGCGCTCGACCTCCAGCGTGACGTTCTGCAGTGCCTTGACGCCGGGGAACGTCTTCGTGATGTCGCGCATCTCGAGGATCGTGTTCGCCACGTGTTCCTTCTTTCGTGCCTGGGGTGAGGTGGAGCGATGGAGCGCAGGAGGCGCGGTGCGGGTGCGCCGCGCCTCCTGCGTTCTCGGGAGGGACCTACTTCAGGTCGGCCTCGGTGAAGTAGCCGCTGTCGACGAGGACCTCCTTGTAGTTGTCCTCGGTGACGATGGTCGGCTGGAAGAGGAACGTCGGGACGACCTTCTCGCCGTTGTCGTACGTCTTGTCGTCGTTCGTCTCGGGGGTGTCGCCCTTGAGGAGGTCGTCGGCCATGATCACGGACTGGTCGGCGAGCTGACGGGTGTCCTTGTAGATGGTCGAGTACTGCTGACCGGCGATGATCGACTTGACCGAGGCGGCCTCGGCGTCCTGACCGGTGACGACGGGGAGGTCGGCGTCGGAGTAGCCGGCACCCTGCAGCGCCGAGATGATGCCGATCGAGATGCCGTCGTAGGGCGACAGCACGCCGTCGAGCTTCGTTCCGCCCGAGTAGGTCGAGGCGATCAGGTTCTGCATGCGGGCCTTGGCGGTCGCGGGGTCCCACTGCTGCGTGGCGGCCTGCGTGAACTGGTCCTGGCCGGAGCCGATGGTCAGCGAGCCGTCTTCGATGTAGGGCTTCAGGGTGTCCATCGCGCCGTTGAAGAAGAAGGTCGCGTTGTTGTCGTCGGGGCTGCCGGCGAAGACCTCGATGGTCTTCTTCTCGGCGCCGTCGATCTTGGCGCCGTCGGCGTCGGCGAGGCCGAGACCGGTCAGCAGGCTGGTCGCCTGGTCGACGCCCACCTTGTAGTTGTCGAACGACACGTAGTAGTCGACGTTCTCGTTGCCCGTCAGGAGGCGGTCGTACGAGATGACCTTGATGCCGGCCTTGGCGGCCGAGTCGAGCTGGTCGCTCAGCGAGCCGCCGTCGATCGAGGCGACGATGAGCACCTTGGCGCCCTTGGTGATCATGTTGCTGACCTGCTGGACCTGCTGGGGGATCTTGTTGTCGGCGTACTCGAGGTCGACCTTGTAGCCCTTGTCCTCCAGGGCGCTCTTGACGGCGTCGCCGTCCTTGATCCAGCGCTCGGAGACCTTGGTGGGCATCGCGACGCCGACGAGGGCGCCCGAGTTGTCGCCGCCGCTGTCGCCGCTGCCGGCGTCGGCGCCGCGGCCGCCGCCCGAGCAGGCGGCCAGCGATGCGACGAGTCCGACGGCGACGATGCCGGAGAGGAGCTTCTTGTTCTTCACTGTGTGATTCCTTCGGTGTCCGTGTCATCTCGACGACGTCGTCGATGACGGTGGGAGGGGGTGGGTGACTCTGCGGACGGGTCTGAGTGACCGGTCACACGGGCAGGAGGGTGCGGGTGGCGAGACGAGGTGACGGGCGCCTCGGGTCGCTGCCGCCCCGGGATCCGGGGCGGGGAGGATGCGATGGCCGCGCGGGAGGCGGCCGACGTCAGCCGAGGAGGCGCGAGGACGTGCCGCGGGAGGGAGACGGGGATGAGACGGTCGCCGAAAGCGGTCGGCGACTCTCGTGTCGGGTGGTGATGCAGGTGTACACAGGTGACCTCTTCGTCAGGGACTGCTTCCAATGTGAGCGCTCACATCCGAGCGCTCGCCAATGATGCGCGCTGCGCAGGCGCGTGTCAAGTCGGCTGTCCCCCGGCGCGGTTAACACGCTCGCCACATGCCGTTCACGTCGCTGAGCGGAAGGCACGGCACAGTGTGCCCATGATCACCGCGACGGTCACCGTCCACACCGCGCACGACCCCGCGGGCCTGTTCTGGCTGTCGCGGCGGCTGCTGTCCGAGCATGTCGCGGCCAGGGTCGGCGAGGGTCAGTACCTCGTGCAGCTCGCCGACGCGGGAACCGTGCTGCTCACCGAGTCGACCGAGATGCTGCGGTTCGACATGGTGGTGCGAGACGAGCTCTCGGCACGCCGCACGCGACGTGCGCTCGAGGGGGCGTTGAACCGGCTGTCGGCCGGCTCGGTCTCGGCGACGACGTGGCAGATCGACGCCGTCGCGCAGATGCCCGCCTAGCCGGAGCGGCGCCCGGAGTCAGTTGATGCAGGCGCCGGCCGCGTAGCTGGTGCCCACGGGGGACGGGCTCGGGGCGGGCTCGGGGGCGGTGGTCTCGGGGGTCTCGGTCTCGGGGGCGTCGGGGGCCGCGGTCTCGGCGGGAGTCTCGGGAGCGGGAGCGGCTGCGGGGGCCTGCACGGTGACGCCGTCGGCGCCCAGCACGACCGTGACGCTCGTCACCTGACTGGAGGCCACGGCGACGGCACCCGGCAGGTACGCCGCGACGGCCTTCGCCTGGGCCTCCTGCCCGGCGGGGTAGTTGACGACCGTGGCCGCCGTCGACTCGGCCGAGGCCGGTGCCGCCGTGACGAAGCCCGCCGCGGCGAGCGCGTCGGTGGCCACGGTGGCCGCGCCGGTCACGCCGCTGGCGTTGGCCACGCTGACCGACACGTCGGCCGGAGCCGCCGCCGTCGCGTCGGTGTACGCCTGCGGCGGACCGACGAGACCCTGGATGAAGGCGGGCATGGCGCCCTCGTCGACCTCGACGACCGACAGCGCGCTGCCGCCGACGTAGACCGTGGGCGTGCCGAGGATCGGGATGGTGGCCGAGCGGACGTTCTCGGGACGGAGGTCTCTGACCTGGTTGGCGAGCTGCAGGAAGTTCAGCCCCGCGTCGGTCTCCATCGACGAGCTGACGGCGTCGAGCACGGAACCGAGCTTGGCGGGGTTAAGGAGGGTGCCGGCCGAGAGGATCTTGCGGGCCTCGACGCTGAGGAAGTACTGCTGGCGCACCTGCCGGTCGAGGTCGCCGCCGGGCAGCCCGTGCCGCTGCCGCACGAACGAGAGCGCCTGCTTGGCGTCGAGCGTGGAGACGCCGGCGGGCAGGTTCACCCCCGAGAAGCTGTCGACCGCCGCCTGGTTGAGGCACACGTCGACCGGCCCGAGGGCGTCGACCACGCGGTAGAAGCCGATCAGCGACACCCGCACGTAGTGGTCCATCGTGAGGCCGGTGAGGTTCTGCACGGTCTGGATGAGCAGCTGGGCGCCGGCCGCATCGCTGCCGCCGCTCTGCTTGCCGAGGGAGAACGCGGCGTTCAGCTTGTTCTTGCCGTAGCCGGGGATGTCGACGTACGAGTCGCGGGGCATCGAGATCATGGTGGCGCTCGCACCGTCGGCCGGGATGTGCAGCACGATCATCGTGTCGGTGTTGGTCGCCCCGCCGTCGGAGTCCGTGCTGAGCAGGGCGAGCTCTTCGGGGGTGGCGTTGTCGGGCCGGTGGTCGTCGCCGACCAGGAGGATGTTCTGGGCCACGCCGTCGACGTCGTCGCTGTCGTCGCTCCCGCCGCCGCCCGGAGAGGGGATGGCGTCGACGGTCGTGACCCCGCCCACGAAGCGGTTGTAGCTGTAGGCGGCGTACCCGCCGGTGAGGAGCAGCAGCGCCGCCATCACGCCCGCGACGGCGGGCAGCACCACCACTCGTCGGCGACGGGCCCTCGCGTGCCTGGGGGGCGTGCGCCCGTCCGTCGCGGCGGCGTCGCCGCCCTCGTGGGGCGCCGTCTCGTCGTATCGTCCGGGTCGTCTGCTCACACTCGATGGTAACCAGACGACCGGCGAGGGTTCCTGACGATCCCGTGCGGATGACCCGACGGGTCAGACGACGGCCGCGATGCGCCAGCCCGCCTCGTGCGACTCGCCCGGGCCGAGACGGACGAGGTCGATGCCGCTCGTGAACGCGTCGGGCGGGCAGGTCATCGGCTCGACGGCGAGCCCGCGGCGGTGGTTCTCGGGTTCGGGCCGGTCGCCCGTGTGCACCTGCACCCACGACAGCTCGGGGCCCCAGCTCATGCGGACGCCGCGGCCGTCTGCGGCGGTGACCCGCGCCTCCTGCAGTCCGCCGGGCGCGGCCGCGACGTCGGTGAAGGCGTGGTCGACGAAGAGGTCGCCGATCTGACGCCCCTCACGGAAGTCGAACCCGTCGCGCTCGGAGACCCCGTGGACGCCGAGCGGCACCAGGCGGTCGTCGGTCACCTCGAGGTAGCTGTCGGCGGCGAGGGTGAGGGTCCAGTCGTCGACGCGCCCCTCGCCGGCCACGAGGTAGGGGTGCGGGGCGACGCCGTAGGGGGCGCGACCCGTCCCGGCGTTGAGAGCGAGCACCGTGGTGCGCAGCCCGTCGTCGTCGAGCAGGTACTCGACCCGGAGGTCGAGGCGGTACGGGTAGCCGTCGCTCGGCGCGAGCTGCGTGGCCAGGACGACGCGGTCGGGGGTGTGGTGCTCGACCGCCCACTCGGCCCACTGGATCAGCCCGTGCAGGGCGTGACCGCGCTCGGCCTCGGTGATCGGCAGCTGCCGCTCGACGCCCTCGTCGTCGTACGTGCCGTCGACCACGCGGTTGGGCCACGGTGCGAGCAGCGCGCCGCGGTAGAGCGGCCTGACCTCGTCGACGCCGAAGGGCACCACGAGGTCGCGCCCCTCGTGCGTCAGCACGCGCAGCGTCGCCCCGACCCCGGCGATCTCCGCCCGGTAGGGCCCGTGCTCGATGGTGCTCGCCGAACCGCTGACGGGCAGGGTCGAGGCCGACCCCGCGAGCGAGGCGGACGAGGAGGTGCGGGTCGGGTCAGTCAAGGGGGGCCTCTTCGAAGACGGTGCGAGACAGGTGCTCGTTGCGGAACCGGCCGTCGGGGTCGACGGCACGGGCGTGCGCGGCGAAGTCGTCGAGTCGCGGGTAGCGCTCACGCAGCGTCGCGCGGTCGAGCGTAGCCACCTTGCCCCAGTGCGGGCGCGCGTCGAACGGGGCAAGCGCCTCCTCGACGAAGGGCAGCACAGCGAGGACCTCGTCGGCCAGTCGCCGCCAGGTGAAGTGGAACGCGACGCTGGCGCGACCGCCGCTCGGGCTCAGCCAGGCGTCGTCCGCCGCGATGGTGCGGATCTCGCTGACGAACAGGACGTCGGCGAAGCGGTGACCGATGGCGCGCAGGGCCCCGATCGCGGCCACGGCGTGCTCGGCGGGCACGAGGTACTCGCTCTGGATCTCCTCCCCCGCGCTCGGGGTGAAGTCGGCACGGAAGTGCGGCAGGCGGTCGAGCCAGGGGCCCGGCACCCCGAGCTGGGGAGTGACGGCGTCGGCCGCGGTGTCGGGCAGCATGTGCACGGCGACCTCGGCGGGCACGGCGCCGAGGTCGGCGAGATCGAGGCCGACCGGGTCGCCGACGCGGGACTTCGACCACACCTGGTCGACGGAGTCGCCCGTGTAGCGCGTGAAGAGGCTGACGCTGTACGCGTTGCCGACCACCTCGTCGAAGCGGTCGAGCGCCGTCCGCCAGGGCAGGGCGGAGTGGACGGTCTGCACGACGTCGAAGGTCGGCACCGTGTCGAGCACGAGGGCCGTGACGACACCGAGAGCGCCGAGACCGACGACGGAGGCCTCGAAGGCGTCGTCGCCACGTCGGACGACCTCGAGCGAGCCGTCGGCCCGGACGATCTCGACGGCGGCGACGGAGGCGGACAGGGCCGGGTTGCCGACCCCCGAGCCGTGCGTGCCGGTCTGCACGGCACCGGCGACCGAGATGTGCGGCAGCGAGGCGAGGTTCGGCAGCGCGCGACCGTGCCGCTGCAGCTCGGCGGCCAGGACGGCGTGGGTCGTGCCCGCCCCGACGCGGACGGTGCCCGCCTCGGCGTCGAGCTCGATCGGCACGTCGAGCCGGTCGAGCGACACGAGCGTGCCATCGGTGTCGGCGACCCGGTTGAACGAATGCCGCGAGCCGAGGGCCTTCACCCTGCGGGAGGAGGTGACGACGTCGCTCACCTCGTCGACGGTGGTGGGACGGCGCAGGTCTGTCGTCGAGTACTCGACGTTGGCGGCCCAGTTGTGCATCGGGACTCCTTCGGCTCGGTTGCCCGTTCACTCTAGACCTCGACGCTCCCTCGGAGTGAGCGCTCACATGCGTTCCCCGCGAGCCAAGCGACCCGGGGACGACACGCGGCGGACCCCCCGGACTGGGGAGGCGCGACCCCCCTCACTGGGGAGGGGGCGGGCATGGTCCGATCGACCGGGAGCGGGTTGTCTGGAATGGGACGCCACGCGAGGGATCGCCGGCGACCGAGACGACCAGGGGACGATCACGATGGACACCGCCGCATCCGGCACGGATCAGCCGTCCGACGTCGTCCACCGGGCCCCGCGGACCCTCGGGAGGATCCGTTCGGAACGCGCCCCGCGCCTCCGGAGGGCCCCCCGCTTCTACCTCACCTACCTCGACGCACCGCAGGCCTCGGATGACCGCTCGGTGCCCGCCGGCAGCTGCCTCGTGCTGCGGTCCATCGGCGGCGACGACCCCCGGCTCGTGGAGGTCCGCCTGCCCGACGACTCGACCGTGGGCACCGCGCGCCTGCGCCGGGGGTCGTCGGTGGGCGTCGCGTCGCCCGAGTCGCTCGCCGCCCTGGTCTCGCTCGGGACGGTCTTCGTCGACTGGACGTCGCCCGACGGCGTGCGCCGCGCCTCCTGGCTGCGCGTTCCGCCGATCCCCGCCCGGTACCGGGGCCTCGCCGGCTGATCGCGCCCTGTCCGCAGGCGGTCGGATTCGGCACGCGCGCGGCACCCGGGGCTGTCGGACGCGTCAACCGTCGTACGCGACGTGGTGCAGCTCGGCAGCCTGACGCTCGTCGTACAGCTTCACGTAGGCCCGGGCGATGATGTCGGGCTCGGCGTCGGGGTGGCCGGCTCCGATGAGGGCGGTGATCCCGACGTGGGCGACGTAGACGCCCTTCTCGGCGAGTGGGTCGTGGAGGTTCAGAGTCCAGTTCCGAAGACCCGCGGCGGCGATGTTGACGTTACCGAGGAAGGGCATCGGACTGATCGACCCGCCCCCGGTGGTGACCAGGACCGTTCCGTTCCCGGCCTCGATCATGTCGGGCAGCACCCATCCGACGGAGGCGAGGGCTCCGCCGAGGTAGAAGTCGATCTGCGGCTGCAGGTTCTCCATCGTGACGTCGAGGACGTCGACGGGTGCCAGGCTCGGGTCGGCGGGCGAGAACTCGAGGACGTCGATCGGGCCGAGGGTGCCCTTGATCTCGGTGAGGGCGCTCGTGATCGTCTCGGGGCGGCTGACGTCGGCGGTGAACCCCTGGGCACGGACGCCTTCACCCTCGAGGGTCTTCGCGAGGGTGTCGAGCTTGGCCTGGTCGCGGGCGACGAGGGCGACGTCGAAGCCCTTCCGCCCGAAGGCGCGAGCGATCTCGAGGCCCAGGCCGGGGCCCGCTCCGATGATGGTGATGAGAGGCATGGTGCTTCCTTCCGTGGCCCGTCGGTCGTCGGGGCGTCGTGCTGGTGAGATAAGTTGAGGTCGTCCTCAATCAAGCGCCAGCTTATGTTGAGACAACCCTCAATATCCAGTGGAGTTGCCGTGAACAAGACCCCGGGCCTTCGCCGTGACGCGCAGGCGAACCTCGAGAAGCTGCACACGGCTGCCCTCGCGGTGTTCTCGAGCCGCGGGCTGTCCGCGCCGCTGGAGGACATCGCCCGTGAGGCCGGTGTGAGCATCGGGACGCTCTACAACCGGGTGGGCTCGAGGGAGGCACTGATCGATGCAGTCGTGCCTGCCGTCGCGGGCGAGAAGCTGATGGTCCTGACCGAGAGGACTCTGAGCCAGCAGTCCCCGCGCGGACAGCTGGAGACGTTCATCTCGGAGATGATCGACCTGCAGCTCAGCGACCCCGTCATGAACGACGCCATGCTCCGGCGATACCCGGACGCCACCGCACTCATCACCGCCTGCGAGCGATCGACGGCGCTCGGGAAGGAACTGGTCGAGAACGCCCACACCGCGGGCGCGCTGTCGGAAGACTTCACCCCCGACGACCTCATGGCCGTGCTCTGGATGGCCGGGACGGCGAGCCGCGATCCTGCAGCGCCCGACGGTTGGAGGCGTGTCGTCGATCGTGGTCTTGCTGCGGCCTGGACCGACTAGCTCGAGTCAGCAAGGCCCGGCGCCTCATCGAGCCTTCGAAGCGCACATCGACGAAGGCCTCCCTCTGACACTCGTTCCTGCCAAGCTGCCGGTAACACCCGCCTCCTGTCAGACATGTCATAGGTATGAGACCCCCTTCAGACGACACGCTCCGTGCGAGTCGGTTCCGCGACCTCTACGAGACGACCCACGCTGACGTCGTGCGTTTCGTCCGCCGACGGGCCGGACCGGAAGTCGCCGACGACGTCGCCCATGAGGCCTTCCTGGTGGCGTGGCGTCGACTCGACGACATCCCCGTCGAGCACGGAGCCGCTCGTGCGTGGCTGTTCACCACCGCACGCAACTGCCTCCTGAGCGATCGACGCTGGGCCGCCCGGCGCGACGCGCTGCCGATCCGCCTGGCGGCCGAGCGTGACGACACCGACACCGAAGCAGTCGACCGTGAAGTCTCGCTCCGACTCGATCTGCAGGCGGCATGGCCGCGACTCCTCCCCGACCAGCAGGAGGCGCTGTCCCTCGCGATCTGGGACGACCTTTCCTCGGCGGAGGCCGGCCGGGTGCTGGGCATCTCGGCGGCCGCCTACCGGATCAGACTGCACCGTGCCCGCGGCGCCCTCCGACGTCTGATCGACACCCCCGCCTCCTCGGCGATCTTCCGAACCACGACTGCGACGGAGTCCTGACCATGCACGACGACACCCTCTTCCGCACCCTGCGAACCCTGGACGCCGCGCCGCGGCGGACCCCCGACGAGGCATCCCGCCGGCGGGCCGAGGCACGACTCGAGCAGATCCTCGCTGCGAACCCCTCGGGCACGCCCGCTGCTCCCCCGCGCGTCTCCCCGCTCCGACCGACTCAGAAGACCCGATGGCTGGCCCTTTCGGCCGTGGCCGTCATCGCGATCGGCGCTCTCGTGATCGTGCCGACAGTCACCCGGCCCGACCCCGCCTACGCGTCGTGGACCCCCGTGCCGAGCACCCTCACCGAGGCCGAGCGCACGATCGCGGTCACCGCCTGCCTCCAATCGGACGGCGGCTTGAAGTCGGCCCGGCCTCTCCTCGCGGAGCGTCGCGGAGAATGGGTCGGCGTCGTCATCGATGGCGAGATGAACGCTGAAGTCCCCGCGACGACGAGCTGCCTGATGCACCTTCCGACCGGAAGCGATCACGCCGAGTCGCTGACGTGGGGAAGCAGCGGCGGACAGGGCGCCGTACCGATCGGTGGTCAGTTCACCGACGGATCCATCAGTCAATTCGGCGGCGGCGGGCTGTTCGGCCTCTGGGCCCGGCCGACGGTGTCGTTCAACGTCGGCGACGTCGGGTCCGACGTCGCCGCGGTGACGATCGTCGATGCCGACGGCCAGACCGTGCAGGCCACCGTCGACGACGGGCGCTTCGTCGCCTGGTGGCCAGGTCGCGCGTTCGGCGACGAGACTGAGGGCAACGGCGGGCCAGCCCCCTCTCTGACGTACAGCTTGACGATGCGTGACGGCACCGTCATCGACGACGCCGAGCCGACGCTGCCGCGGTAGCGAGTCGCAGCTACAGCATCTCCGCCGTGTCCGAGTGCGCCGACGGCGACGCGTCGGAGATGCAGGGCGACGGGGAGTGACGCTCACGCGGCGCACGCTCGGGTCACCGGCGCCTCAGGGGCGCTCGGGGCCTGGCAGATCCCCCCAGGCGGTCTTGGTCTTCGTGGTCCGCAGCTCCGGGTAGACCTCGACCATCACGTCCGGGATGACCTCCCACGAATCACGGTCCTCCTCTCGGTGGAAGGCCTCGAACACTGCCGCGTGTTCGGGCTCGAGGGAACGGAAGCGGCCCTCGGGATCGCGTGCCACGCGCTGAGCCTCACCCGCTCGGACGAGTTCGGCACGCTGGGACTCTGGCAACGGACGCAGCGCACCAGCGAGGACGAGCCAGTCGATGACCTCCTGCATGTCGCCACGCGAAGGCCCCCTCCCCTTCGTGTCCTCCGCGACTCCGCTCGAGGCCCGCGTGGGCGAGACGAGCCACGGGACGACGAAGCTCGGCGAGGCTGCGCCGAGTCCGTTCAGGTCTCGGGCCCTCGCCTCTGCGAACCAGGCCTCATAGATGAGGCGGCTCTCGCACTGGGCGAACGCGGCGGCCGCGGCAGGCGTGGGCAGCTCCGGGTAGGAGATCGTGGCTGGACCGGTCGGAGTGGTCGGGCGAGACCGCTGGCTCCATCGGGGCAGCCTCATCGCAGGGAACTCACCGTCATGCGCTCACGGTACCGGTCCCCTCACGACGTGCCGACTGGCCGTTGCCGAGCTCATCGAGGGCTCGAGGGCTCGACCTCATGGAGCGACCGCGGGATCGAGGGCGAGGCGTAGCAGTTCCTTGGCGCGCTGATATCGGCTCCGTGCGGTCGATGCCGGGATGCCCATGACCTGGGCTGCGTCGGTGATCCTGAAACCATCCCAGTGCACGAGACGGATCAGCTCCGCCATGTCCGGTTCGAGACGTGAGATCGCGTCCCTGACTTCGAGGTGCTCATCTGCTGGTGGTGCTGTGGTCGACGTGAGGGCGGCGTGCCCGCGGAGGCGATCAGCGAGCGCCCACCGCCGGTGCACGCCTCGCGCGTGGTTGAGCAGAACGCCGCGGGCGATGCCGAAGAGCCACATCCGAGCCCCCATGGGCTCCTCGGGCAGGTCATCGAGGCGGCGCCAGGCGACGACGAATGTCTCGCCCAGCAGGTCCGGCGCGTCGTCAGAATCCGTGCGCCGGCGCAGGTAGGACAGCAGGTCGACCGAGCTGGCCTCCAGAGCCGACCGCAGGGCGCGCTTGCGGTCGCCGATCACGGGGTGACCGTCTCGCAGAGGATCGACTCGTCTGCGGTGTAGTCGTGGCCGCCCTCGAACATGGCTGCCTCGGCGTTGAGCACGTCGCGGACGGCGTTCGACACGGCCGCGGCGTAGACGTCGTCCTCGGTGGGGCCGGACGCTGTGGCGTGGACGTCCTCGAGGTACCCGCCTGGGAGAACGGCGACGTAGGAGATGCTCGTGTCGCGCTGGCGCACTTCCGTGATGGATGCATCGACATCGGCCTGGTCGATGAGGTCGGAGTCTCGGAGGTGGCGGGCGAAATCGCTGTCGTTCGCCGGGTCGAACCGTGTGACGGCACCGTCGCTGTCGACGCTCTCGATGTCGTAGACCGCGACCCGCGCCTCGCAGGCGCGACCACTCGGCAGGACGAAGGGATAGGCGAGATCAGGGTCCTGGGCCCACGGCGCCCAGTCGAACACCGAGGCTGCGACAGCCGTGCCCGCTCCGCTGACGAGCAGAGCTGCGATGCCCGCGGTCGCGACGACTCGGAGCGGCCGACGCCGAAGCCGCGAGGCAGATCGGGCCTCGATGGCCATGAGTGCTAGGTCGTGGCGCAGTGCTGGGGAGACGCTCGTCTCCGCTGGTGCACTGTCGGCGAGGAGCACGTCGAGGTGATCGGGGGTGTGGGTCATAGCTCCTCCAAGGTGGGTTCACCCTGTACGTGTCCGGTTCAGGGAGAAATGTCCATACCCGCGGCCCACCTCCTTGCGGCACGTCATGAGATGTTGTCGAGCGTGCACCAAGCTAGGAGCACGACGGGTGCCGATGACGCCGCCTCCGCGCCCTCGAGAAAGACACCGGCATGATCTCGCTGACCGCTGCCTCCGCCATGGCCCTCGTCGCCCTGGGCATGGTGCTCACTCCGGGCCCGAACATGATGTACCTCGTCTCGCGCAGCATCAGCCAGGGGCGGCGCGCGGGTCTGGTCTCGCTCGCCGGCACCGCGGTCGGGTTCGTCGTCTACATGACCATGGCCAACGTCGGCCTCGCCGCAGTGTTCGTCGTCGTCCCCTGGCTTTACACGGCCCTGAAGATCGCCGGTGCCGCCTACCTGCTCTGGCTGGCCTACAAGACCCTCCGCCCCGGTGGCGCCTCCGTCTTCGACACCCGCGACCTGCCCCGCGACTCCGCCGCGAAGCTGTTCCGAATGGGACTCGTGACGAATCTGCTGAACCCCAAGGCGGCGATCATGTACCTCGCCCTCATCCCCCAGTTCGTCGACCAGAACGCCGGCAGCGTCGTCGGCCAGGGCTTCCAGCTCGGGGCCGTCCAGATCGCGGTCAGCCTCGCCGTCAACGCCGGCATCATCGTCGCCGCCGGGTCCATCGCGGTCTTCCTCCGCCGCCGACCGAGCTGGATGCGATGGCAGCGATGGGCCACCGGAACCCTCCTCGGCGCCGTCGGCGTCAAGCTCGCCCTCGACGCGCCTGCACCGGCCACGGCTGGATAGCGACCCCCTATCGGGCACCTGCACACAGGGCGATTGATCCGACGAAGTGTCATGCGGACAGGGTTGCAGCGGGAAGATGGCTGACGTCCACGAGCCACGGAACGTGCACGCCATCGCCATTGGCGGCGCGTGTCACTACTCTCTGAGAGTGGGGAACCGGGGCATCTACGTCGAGACCGTGATCGCCGCCGACGTCGAAGAGGTGTGGGCGGCAACACAGGACCCGACACAGCACGTGCGGTGGGACGTTCGATTCTCGGAGATCGTCCCGGATCGCAGGGTTGACGACGACGCAGTGCGGTTCACTTACGTCCGCCGTTCTCCCCTGCACGACGTGCACGGGACCGGGGTGAGCATCGGGGAGAGCCGACGACCCGACGGGTCCCGAACCTCGGCACTGCGCTTCAGCACGACCGACTGGCTCTCGCCGATCCGCACGGGACGTGGATACTGGCGGTACATCCCGACCGGCGATGGGCGCACGCGGTTCATCACCGGTTATGACTACGACGGCGGATGGGGCCTGATCGACCTCATCGTGCGGCCGCTCCTCGGCTGGGCGACCGCATGGAGCTTCGATCGTCTGCGGATCTGGCTCGAGGGAGGAGCAGAACCGGAGGCCTGGCCACTCGCCTCGGTGCTGCAGATCTGGCGTCAGGATCGGCCTCGCGCCTCCAGGACGCTCCGGGCACCTGCTGGAATGTCCCGTCGAAGCGACCACCTGAGGGATGCGCCTGCCACTCTGATGGCGCTCCCTGACCCGAGAGGCGACCGATGACGTCGGTGTTCGAGAAGGCGCTTGGCGCGGACTTCCAGCGACTGCACCCGATGATGCGTCGGCGGTTCGCTGTGGGTCTCGATTCTGCCGAAGCTTGCATCGGCCGCGGCGTCATGTCCTCCATCCGGCGCGGCCCCTGGTGGACGGTACCGTTCTTGCAGATCGGTCGGCTGCGGAACATCCTGGTGCCAGATGTCGGCCGGGATGTGCCTTTCACCATCGAGAACTACCCCTACCGCGACCGCAACGGACGCGAGACGGTCACCTTCGTCCGCACCTACACGACCAAGCCGGGCCGGACCGCGCGGTTCGACGCCACGATGGTGCTGGTCGAGGGCCGGGTGCTCGACTACCTGGGGTCGCACCAGCACCTCGCGGTCGACCTCGACCTCACCGTCGACGACAGAGGCGGTCTCGTTCTCACATCCGATGCGCAGCGCTTCTATGAGGGGCCTGTCGCGTTCAAGTTCCCGATGCTGCTCAGCGGTCGGGCGACTTTGCACGAGTGGTGGTCGGACGACGACCAGGCTTTCCATGTCGACATGGAGGTGCGGAACCGCGTCTTCGGATTCCTCTTCGGATACCGCGGTGCGTTCACCTGCGAGTGGACGCCCGCCACGGACGCACCGGACCGACTCAAACCGCGACGGACCGAGACCCGGACATAGCCTGGACCGATGGCTGCCGGCAAGAACCGTTCTCCTCGACCTCGTCTTGATCTTTGTCGGCGGCGGGCCGCGTCGGGCGTTCTCATGCTTGTTCCGGTGCAGGGGATGAACGGCCGTCGCTCACCTGATGCTACCGGGCCTCACCCGCCGGGGCAGTCGCCGCTCGTACCGAAGCAGGGCGACTGATCGGTGCGAGGCGCCCTGTTCACTCCTCCGGATCTGCTGTCGAAGTACTCGCGGCTGTACTCGATCGCCAGCACGTACGCAGCCCCCGTGGCGCCGATCGCCGTGGCCAGCTCATCCCCTTCCGACCCAGCCGTGGACGAGACGACGACATCCGTCGGGTGGTGGTAGCCACGCTCCGACAGACCGTCGACGGTCGCGACGACGATCGTCGTCTCGTCCGTTCCATACGCTTTCGAGGCGGGATGCGTGGTCAGAACGCTGAAGGTGGGATCAGCAAGCGAGTCAAGGTCCGATGAGCCCGCGAACGGGTCCACCGGCGAGATGTTCGAGTCTTCGAGGGCAGCAGCAGCTTGCTCGAGCGCCTGCTCAGGAGTGGCAGCGCCGAGAAGCGCATAGACGACTCGGCCCTGCTGTGCGCACCGAGTCCCAGTCGCGTCGACGAACCAGTCCGACGGCTCGGCGACCGTACAGGTGTCCTCGCGGGCGACAGTGACACGAGGAGCGGATGCCGAACCGGGCCACGCCAGAGCATCGTCCGCCAGGGCTGCCGCCTCGGGCCGTACGCGCTCGGCGAGCGAGGGATCGACTGCCTCGGACGCGCAGCCAGTCAGGGTCAGACCCATCGCCAGCATGAGCAGACCTGTTCGTCTCCCTCTCACGGCTCCCCCTCGACGCGATAGTAACGCCCATCCGCGATCTCAAAGAGTCTGCGACCGGATGACGATCGGCTACCGGGACGGTGCTGGAGCAGCGTCAGGACTGAATCAGCTATGAGTAAACTGCAAGTTTCGACAACATGTGTTGCCAATAGGAGAGGTGAGTGATGTGACCCAGGAAACCCCGGAGCGCGTGAGCCGCCAAGCATTGGCCTCACTAGCAGTCGGCATTTTGGCGCTGGTTTTGCTTTGGGCGTTTGGTGCGCCGACGCTCGTCACAGCCTTTGGTGTCGGACTCGGACATCTGGCCCTGCAGGACATCAAGCGCTCGAAGACCCGTGGTGCCGTGCTGGCCTGGGTGGGCCTGATTTTGGGCTACGGCCTCACGCTGATGTCCATCATCAGATTCATCTCGTCGGCAATCAACGGGCTCAGTTAGTCCAGAACCGTCGGCCGCGTTGGCCTAACGCTCGCGGCCACCCTGGTCTCGAACCCGCTCGTTCTGACGGTCGATCGCCGTGCGGTCGCCGTCGCGGGTCGGGGCGACCTTGACGCCGGAACGGCGCAGCTGCTCCTGCAACTTCGCGGCCCGGGCCCGCTGCTGCGCCTGCAGGTCGACGTGGTACTGCTGGCGGAAGACGTCGATCTCGGCCGCGAGCTGGGTCCACTCCTCACGACGGGCGGGTTCTGCCGGCACCCCGCCCAGCTGCTTCGCCCACTCGGGCTGCGCAGCCGCGATCGTCGCGCCGCGCTCCTCGAGGGGGCCCGGAGGCAGTCGTAGCGCTCGGCCATGCGCTCTCTGCACTCAGGGGGCATGTGCGGGCTGTCGATCGCGGTGCGATCGACAGCCCGTGTCGGGACCCGAGGCACGTCGACGACCGGCTCGGTCGTGACCACTGGCGACACGTCGACGCCGCGCTCAGAAGACGCCTGTGAGATCTGCTCGGCAGTGTTGCTGTTGATGATAGCCGCCAGCACGGCAGGGACGTCGAGGGCAGCGAACGCTCTGAGCCCGGCAGACGATCGTCTATCGGGACGCCGCCCTGAGCAGGTTTGCGAGATGGGAGTTCCACCCCTCCTCGTGTGCGGCTCGAAGTCCGTCGCCATCCGGGAGCTGCCCAAAACCTCGTTCCGTCAGCGTGACCGTGCTCAGCTCGCCGTCACTACGGATGTCGAAGCGGACCGTGAGTGGCGACGGCCATTCCGGCTGCTGCCACACGAAGGCCAGCCGACTCGGCGGTACTGCTTCCGTCACGCGACCGTCAGCGAAGTGCTCGCGGCCGCCCTCGGTCCAGGTCTCGCGCACGACCGAGCCGACCTCGGGAGTCAGCACAAGCTCAGGCCACCAGGAGTCGCGCCCGTCCGGAAGCGCGCACCACAGCCCCTCCACGGAGGACACCGATGCGACGGTGATCGACAGCGAGTCAGCGCACATGCTCAGACGCTAGTGCGTCTGCCCAGGCCTGGCGCCGATGTACCGGCCGCCGAACCCCTTACGGACACCTCGCGTCGCTGGTGGGTGTTCTACGGACAAGTCCTCATGAGTGATGACGCGCAGCGCCGTGATCCCTTGGCGACCTCTGGAAGCATGCCAGCGTGAACACCTCAGCCAGTCGGCGTGCCCATGGCTTCTGCGCCGCCTTCGTCATCGTCGCCACGGCAACCGTGTCCGGATGCTCTACAAGCGACATCGACACGCGGGCGCCCCCTCAGGGCATGACAGCAACCGCCGAGATCTTGGACCAATTCGACGGGTACCTCAGCGCCGGACTCAAGGTCGAGAACACGAGCGACACGCCCCTGCTGTTTGAAGCTGACGACGACATGGTGATCGACGGTGCCGGCGGACCCGACTGGTCACTCCCCTCCGGCCCCCGACCCGTGAGCGGCAAGATCGACGGTTACGCACTCGAGGAAGAGTGGCCAATCGAACTCAGCCCCGGTGCTGTCGCGACGACCGCGTTCCTGATGGACGAGAACTACGAGAAGGCTGTTCTCACCGTCTCTTCGATCAACGGCGGCTCAATCACCTTCTTCACCGATTAACGCGCCCGCCGACCGATCGTCTATCGGGACAGCTCGTCAGATCGACTCCCGAACTACGGCCCACGACACCTCGTACGGTTAGGTCATGGACCCGTTGTCTAGCGCCGCCCTCTTCGTTGCAATCACAAGCGCGATTCTCTACGCGCTTTACTGGGTAATTCGACGTGCCGTGGCAGCAGGAATGAGAGACGCAGAGGATCGCCCGTAGCCCGATCCCAGGAAGGGCACCACCCGCACGGCAGCGGTGTCACAATGCGCACGTGCAATCTCACGCAGCCCGCAGACGCCGTCGCGTAGCTATCGTTCTTGTCGTCGCCGGCCTAGTGATGCTCCTTGCCCCAGTTCTTGCTGGCGCGATCGCGCCGGGCGTTGCGTGGTTGGCTTGGCTCGCACGCTCTCTTCCCGCCGCCCTTGCCATCGCGGGCATCATGGTCTGGTACCGGGCAGACAAGGTTTTCGACCGCGGGTTCGAGCCAGAAGGGCCATCAGACGACGAGTCCCACCACGCTTGAGCGTTGACCGACCCCCTACTAAGACGATGCGTACAGCGTCTCTGCGTGCTCTCGCGGCATGAATCTCTGGGCGAAGTCGCGCTCGTTCGGAGTCCAGACGTCGGTCCACAGCGCCTCGTGACGTCGACCTAGCTCCCTGTCGCGGGCCATGCCGCGGCTGACGGCGACGTCGAGCTCGACATCGCACCAGACCGTGACGTCTAGGGAAGGCAGGGCCTCAGGGTGGAAAAGGCCGATGAGATCGACGACGAGAATCTCGGCGCGAGGAACCGGCTCCGGAGCACCGAGGGCCCCTACCGCCCAGCCATACCGTCGGAACTCGCCCTGCTGCTGACCACGGAAGGGCTCCAAGACACTCGAAACAAGACGTTGCCGCTCCACTCCGTCCCAGTCCGCAGAGCGGAGGTGAGAGCGTGCAGGATCGAGAAAGTCGTCACCGCGCATCCTCACGGCGCCAGGCAGGGCCTCGACAATGCGGCGCGCGAGCGTGGACTTGCCTGACCCGCAGAAGCCCGAGATACCGACCACAATGGGGCGGCCCGCCGACCCGGCTCTGATTGCGACATGCTCGACGACTTCGCCCTGATCCATGCCACGACCCTACGAGCTCACCCCGGTAGCCGATCCCCTATCGGACGCACACTCGCGCCGAAGGTTCACAGCTAGCCATGACGTCGGCCAGGATCGAGGCATGGTCAACCCTCGAGATGATGCCTGGCTGGAGTTGACGGAACTCATCGCAGCCTCGCCCGTGAACGTCGTCGTCTGCCCGCCGCACGAAGACTCTGCGACCGGGGCGGCGCTGGGACTCGGAACGAGTTCCTACCTTGGTGCGCTCGCTCGCAACACTTCCGGCGTCCTCGTCGACGACGGATGGTTACGTCTACTCGGAGGCAGCTCGGGAAAGGACGGTCTTCCCGGTCTCGACGAGGCAAGTGCCGGCACCCCCGGGCTGCTCGTCGTCGCTCACGACGTCCTTGGTGGCGCCTTCGCCCTCGACGGTGGAGCCCTGGGCAGAGGTGACGGCTCCGTCTATCACTTCTCGGTCGACTCGTTGAGCTGGGAGGACCTCGAGCTGGGCCACGCCGACTTCGTGACCAGGATGCTCGCCGGAGCGACCGAGAGCTTCTACGAGTCACTCCGCTGGCCGGGGTGGCAGGACGACCTCGCCGATCTGAGCCCGAAGCAGGGCCTATCCCTCTACCCCTACCCCTTCACGGCCGAGGGCAAGGACGTGAGCGATGCCAGCAAGCAGGCTGTGCCCATGACGGAGCTGCTCGGCATCTACAACGACGTAGCCGAACAACTCGGACTCAGCCGCGGAGTGCCCGCCGCCTGGGCCCAGGCATTCGATGCTGTGTCGCAGACCGATCCCCTATTGGGCGTGTATCAGTAAGCGTCGCCGATGCCCGGTGATTTCTCCGCGCCCTCGATGACAGCGAGCAGCAGTGCGTTGAGCTGTGCGCTCCGCGACGCGTCCAGCCCGAACATGCTGAGGTCGTTCGTCGCCAGGGCCACCTGCTGCACCGCGTCGAGCACGGCCTGGCCGGCTGGCGTGCTCGCGGCGGGGTTCCTCCGGCCGCGGGCGCGGATGCCCACCCGGCGGACGAGACCGCGACGTTCCATCCCGTCGAGCACGTCCGACATGCTCTGCGGGCGAACGAAGACGGCCCGAGCGATCTCCGCCGACGTGAGCTCAGCACCGTCCGCCAGGCACGACAGCACGCCGAACTGCACGAGGCTCACGTCGTGCTCCGCCATCCCCGCGGTGATCTGGGAGCCGATGATGCGCGCGACCTTTACCGCGTTCCAGCCCAGCACGGACTCGAGCCCGCGACCTCCATCGTCACCCATGCGTGCCTCCTCGTCGACGATCTCCGAAAAACAGGAACCTGCTTTTGCGCTACGGTGCAGGAACCTGCTTCTCAGGACCTCCTCGCAGTGTGCACCACCCACCCGCGCCACACCGAACCGACACGACAGGACAGGCACCATGACGACACCCGCACTCCCCGACGACCGAGGCCGCTGGGGCGCCTATGACGAGCTCGGCACGCTGAACTTGATCGACGACGCCGCCAGGGCCCGCGCCGCTGAGGAGGTGCGGATCGGCCGGAGCGTGTCGCTCGCGTACCCGGTCGAACCCGCCTCGATGCTCGGCGGGCCGTTCGCTACCCCCGCACCGCCGTCGCACCCCGTGCAGCAGGCGCTGCTCTACACGGGCACGCCGCCCATGGGGATGTCCGAGGTCCTCGTCGTGACGCCGCACCACCCGGCGATGACGCACATCGACGCTTTCGCCCACATGCCCGTCGACGGCACCGTGTACCCGGGCCGGCCACTCGAAGAAGCCGTCACGGCCGGAGGCGTCGTGCACGGCTCCACGACCGCCTTCGCCGCCGGGATCACGACGCGGGGAGTCCTGCTCGACCTGGCACCGGAGGGGCGGCTGCCGTCCGCGCACCCCATCACCTCGGCGGACCTCGATGCAGCCGAAGCACGGGCGGGGGTCAAGGTGCTGCCCGGTGACGCCGTGGTGGTCCGCAGCGGCTGGGGCTTCAGCTGGGACGCCGAGACCCAGGCACCGGGCATGACCGTCGACGCGGTGGCGTGGGTGAACCACCGTGGCGTCTCGCTCTACGCCGGCGACGTCAGCGACTCGTTCCCGCCGAGCGACCCGGAGATGCCCATGCCGATGCACATGGTCGGGCTGGCCCGGCTGGGCATGCCCCTGGTCGACAGCGTCGCCACGGACGACCTCGCCGCGACCTGCGCCGAGCTCGGCCGACACGCTTTCCTGCTCAGCATCGCCCCGCCCCGCCTCCACGGCCTCACCGGCGTGCCGGTGAACCCCCAAGCCATCTTCTAGACCAACACCACGGCCGTGCGCGCCGCAATGACCGATCGTCTATCGGAACAGCTCGTGAGATCAACTCCCGAACTACGGCCCACGACGCCTCGTACGGTTAGGTCACGGACCCGTTGTCTAGCGTCGCCCTCTTCGTTGCAGTCACGAGCGCGATTCTTTACGCGGTCTACTGGGTGATTCGACGTGCCGTGGCAGCAGGCATCAAAGACGCAGACGATCGTCCGTAGCCCGATCCTTCACCGGGCACTAGGCGCTGGGCCGACACACGGCTACGTTGCGAGGGCAGCTCAGACCCCGCTGTGAATGGCGGGGTTCCTGGGTTCGCCCAGGTTCCCCGTCAGGGATCGGATCCCCTATCGGGACGGCTCGTCAAGGCTTGCGGCGCACACCCTGTCGGTAGCCGAGCCACGCTGCCAGCACGAGCAAGCTGACGATGACAATGACCGCGCCCACGAGGCTCGCGGTCGAGAACAAGTGCACGCCCTCGGCGGTGAACGTCGTGTCTGACAGGGGCGCATAGGCGAACCACCCGAAGGACATTGGCTGCGCCGAGGCGATGGCAAGGACGACGACGCCCACAACCAATGCGGCCAAACCGGCAACCAGAACGAGGCGGGAGATCAGGCCGGTACGACGCGTCATGCCTGGACCATAGCGCGCCATTTCGCGCACCAGGATGCCCCGAGAGTTGCCCGCCGTCCAACAGGCTGATGGATGTGGCCGGTGGTCGATCCCCCATCGGACCCCGCCCTTCGGCCTCGACCACGCGGTCGAAGTTCGCTAACTTCAAACATCACTACTTCTCGGAGGCGTCGTGCTCTCGATCGTCATCGCCCCAGTGGCCCTCATCATCGTGCTGGCCCTGCTCGGGATGGCCATCCTCGGGACTGCCAGAACGAGTCCTACCCAGAAGCGCCAGGATGCTGAGGCGAGAGAGCGTCGGCAGGCCCGTGCAGGTCGAGGGAGGACAGATGACGCGACCGCGAACACCGCTACGACCTTGGGCTCTCCAGGCGACGAGGCGGTCCGCTAGCCGATCCCCTATCGGGCGCTAAAGCGCCCCCCCCAAGTTCTAGATTTAGCGCTCGAGGCCGCCACGAATCGCGGTCTGGCAAGCAACGCCAGAACAAACGACGCTGTAGAACGGTCAAGTGATTGATCTAGCCGAAACTCGTTCGCTTGAACTCGATACACCCAAAACCGTCGACGAAGCGAGCCAAGTTCTGGCTGGGTGGCTTGCCGAGAAAAGCCGGGCACCACGAGAGGCAAGCGCAGAAGGCGCCCTGGACCTGGGCTCGCGATTTGCTTATCGAATGTGGGGCGCTAGCAGACGGGGCCAGGCCAGGCTTCCGATGCGACTGACTTGGCGTGTGAGCGGAAGCGGAAGTGAGAGCAACGTCTCTCTCCACATGCGCAGCAACGAGGGCCGGTACCTCGTCCGTACCTATCAACATCACCTCATCTACGAGCGCACTTTCGATCAGCTGGTCAGAGAGGTGAACGCAGTGTTTGAGTAGCCGATCGGCTATCGGGACCATCGACAGGTCAACATCATGGCGATGGTGCGTCGTCGCCCGCTTGTCTCGGCGCCGCGACTGATGACGGATCGTCGATGTCCGAGGGGCGACTGAGCCAACCCGGGCCGTCGCGTCGAAGCTGCTTGAGCTGGAGACTCGGTTCGGAAGGGACCTCAAACTCTTGCCTCAGCAGACGCCACTGGAGAACAACCCCGACGATGACGCCCGATGTAAAGAAGGGCACCCCGACCAAGACCAACAGCCACAGCGGCCAACGCTTCAGACCCCGACCCAACGGAGCCCACGGGTCCCACCCGACGGACCCCCCGCCCCAAACGATGAGCACGAGGAACCCGGCACTGACAACGGCTGCCACCCATGGATGTGCACGAAAGAACGATTCGACCCAGCCTGGGCTGCCGTTGCGCACCATGCACCAGATCCTACGGGTCGCTCTTGTCGCGGCTGCTGTCGGCCTGACGCGGTGCATCTCTTTCGTTGTATGGGCGCAGTTGCTGTGCAGCGGTGCGAAGCATGTCCTCCCAAAGGCGGTGGGCTGGGACGTCCGTCACAAGCCAAGGGCCGGCAGCTCCGCCCGCTCGGACAGCGCTTACCGGCATGGCCTTCAATAGCGGGCCGCTCCTCGTCACTGCGCAACTGGGGCCGAATCCCCGCACCTCGCCCGCCTGAGGATCGGATATCGGGCACGAGAGCGCCTTGGCGCGCAACCATCAATCAATACGGAACACTGAGAGTCTCTGGCTGCAGCCCGGACCCGCGAGCCGATGCGCCAGAGCGGCGCTTCTCTGGGGAGTCCTGGCCGTGTTCACACTCTTGCTTGCTGTGATCGTGCTCGCGCGCGGGAACGTTACGTGGTGGGGTCAAGTCGACCTGATCGCGGCACCCGTCTTGATCGGCGCTCTGGCGCTCATCTACGGCGCCAGCTATCGGGTGCACAGCGTGCGGGAGTCGCGAGGGGAGTAGCAGAGCGTCTCGGAGGCCCATCGTCTATCGGGACGAAGTTCGCGGAAGCGCTTGGCGGACCCATCGTTGTTCCTCGAGTCCCGTTCCGAGGTCGGTCTGACTGTCCCCGGCGGGGTGAAACCCGTGCTTCGAGTAGAAACTCTGAGCTCGCTCATTGAACGAGAACACGAGCAGGTGCGCATCCTCATCTCCAAGCGCCGCCCGAAGCAATCGGGCAGCAACACCAGTGCCGTGAGCTCGCTCATCGACATAGATAGTCGACAGTTCCAGCGCCGGCAGGCCATCCACGGCCCGGTCCCAACGTGTGGTGCTGGCAACGCCGAGCAGGACGCCATCGTCAGACAGGGCCATTAACACCCGACGAGAACCGTTAGCGATCCGTTCTACCCAGCGAGTGGCACGAGTCTGATGGGTCGTCGCGTCGAGGAACTCGTCAGGGGCGATGCCTCTGTATGTCTGCTCCCAGCATCGGGTCTGAAACAGGCCGATCGCTTCTGCGTCGACAATCTTGGCCTGAACGATGTGTGTCACCTATCCAGTGTCGTGGGGGGTGCCCCTCAGTGCTCTGACTGTTCGCTCACCGATGGGCTGCTCACACACGCCAAGGAGCACTATGAGCCTCTTGGTGGGGTCATGTGTCACCGCCGAGAAATGGACCCTCGCGAGTAGCAGGGCTGTCCACCGCCAGCGGGCCCAGGGCGTTGTCGTCTGAACACGTTGGAGCGGGGTAGAAGCGGCTCCCCGAAGCGGGGTTGTAGGCATACCAACGGCCGCCACCGACCTTCTCGATGAGGGCGCGAGCCTGCGCAACCTGCCGCTCAGCCCGGGCGTGGAAGGCCTTGGCTGCCCGGGGGTTGATGGGCGCCTCCGCTGACCGGAAGACCTGACGTCCCTCGACGATGAGGTGGACTTCGACGCCGCGCCCGAGCTCGTCGGACAGCCGCCCAGCGAGGGCGCGACCGGTGACGGCGAAGTCGTACTCGTCTTGCGACGCGTGGGTCGCGCGGTCTGGATCGAGGCGCGATCGGTGGAACGACTCCCACGCGTGTAGATCGTCCTCAAGTTCCTGCGACAGGTGGGCCTCTGCGTAGTCGACCGCCCCGCCGGACCAGAGAACGGTCCCGGCGTAGTCGGGAAAGACCCGCACGATCAAACGGCCGTCCTGTGAACGCTCGGTCATGCCGAGAACATACCTCCCCGCCGAACGACCCTCAGGCCCGTTCCTCCCGAGGATCGTCTATTGGGACACTTTCGAGATTCTTGGTCCGGCTCGGCCAATACTCAGCCCGAGACTTCTGATCGGCTCTCTTCGAACTGCAGGTATGCGACCTCCTTCAGATGAAGTGAGAGCTTCAACAAGGTTGCTGCTGCAGCCGCTCCAAGAGCCGATCCGATGAACATCCACCAGAAGCCGAGGACGAGACCGGCGACGGTCACCAGGCCAGTGAGGGCGACGACCGAGCTGAAGCAGACGTAGGCCATCTCGCGGGGCAACATTCCCCAGACCTTAATGTCCTCAAGCACGTTCATTATGTCTCCTCGTTCGGGTCGACTCACTGTAGGCGCGGCGACCGCTGATGGCTCGTCTACCAGGCAGGCTGCAGAAGCGTCACCAGCGGCTCGACGCGAGGATGACGAACCCAACCATGAACAGTGCGAACGAAGCGAGTATCCAAGGGAAGACAACGGCCTTGCGGCCCTCAAAGACCGGCCCTCCGTACCGCTGATGGTTGATGAACTCGTAGATGACGGCCGCGCCGAACGATGCGAAGCCGATTGCGGCAAGGACGATGGCGAGGGAATCCATAACTAACCTAAGCAGTCACCACGAGCGCGTCGAGCACTTTCATGGGGTAGACATCAAGAGTGAATCTCGACTCTCGGTTCGGCCGCATCATGTACGGCATCAGCCTCCTGGTGAGCGTTGGGATGCTCGCCTTTGTGTGGCTGGTCTTGCAGCCGAGTCTGATCTTCTCCATCGTGTTCACGGTTTTCGTAGTGGGCATCGCTATGTGGAACGGCCGATCTGCCTTCGGGGTCTCCTCGAAGACGCCCAGGACCTAGAGGCTCGGCCTCTCCGTCGTCGTGCGCGCGACGCGCCTATTCGGCCGACTCGATTCCCCGCTGAGGCGATCGGCCAGGGCCTTTTCGACGCCCCCACAGCCCGAACCCGCCGACGGCCATGAACACTGCCCCCAACACTGCGACCCCCAGGCCGATCGGCCACATCTGCGGGTAGCCCACGAGCTGCCCTATGAAGCCGTAGATCGGACCTCCGATCAAGAGGTCGATCCCACCGGAGAAAGCGACGACGGCCCACGTGGGTTTCCTCACTCGCGAATGCTCCTCGGTTCTCGTAGCCCTGGCCGCACTCGACACCCTCACTCGCCGACGCAGCCGTCTCACTCGAGACCGCCCCCCTGAGCATCACGGAACGGCGCGGCCTCAAACCAGCGGATGTCCATCTCCTCCGGGCCCCCTCAGCGCCGGTAGGCGGCCGCGGGGTGGGACTCGGGGAGGCGCGGGCCGCCTCCCGTGAGCCGCTCGCGCAGGGTCTCCCCCGGCACGTACGCCTCGCGGACGCGCCCGCGGCGGCGGAGCTCGGGCACGATCAGCTCGACGAAGTCGCGCAGCGTGTCGAACGAGTGGTACTGGCGGAGGTTGATGCCGTCGATGCCCTCCTCGTCGAGCCAGCGCTCGATCTCGTCGACCACGACGGTCGGCGTGCCGGCCACGAAGAAGGTGCCGCCCCACGCCTCGTCGACCCCGTCGATCAGCTGACCGACGGTGATGTCGAGCGGCAGGGAGGCGGCACCCGGGTGATCGAGACGACCTTCGATCTCGAGGGCCTCGCGCACCGTCCGATCGCTCGGGTGGGACAGCGCGTCGAACGGGACGCTGCGGTGCACGAGCCGCCCCTGCGCGCTGGCGGACGACCGGTAGAGAGCGAGCTTCTCGGCGACCTCGGCGTCGGTGCGCCCCGTGATGACACCCGCCTGCACGATGAACCGCACGTCGTCGGCCGCACGGCCCGCCTCGACGGCCGCCGCCCGCGTGGCCGCACCCACCGCCTTGACCGCGGGGCCGCCCGTGAAGACGACCTCCGCGTTGCGGGCCGCCTGCTCGACGCCGTTCGGCGACGCTGTGGCGAGGAAGAGCACCGGGGTCCGCTGCGGCGACGGCTCGCTCAGATGCGGCCCGGCCACCCGGAAGTGCTCACCCTCGTGATCGATGGCATGCACCTTGGCGGGGTCGGTGTAGACGCCCGAACCGGGCTCGAGGCCGTCGGCTCCGGGGTCGGCGACCACCGCATCGTCCTCCCACGACCCCTCCCACAGCTTGTAGAGCACATCGAGGTACTCGGCCGCCCGGGCGTAGCGCTCGGCCTTCGGGATCTCGGCGTCGAGGCCGAAGTTGCGGGCGGCGTTCGGCAGATACGACGTGACGACGTTCCACCCCACCCGACCCTTCGTCAGGTGGTCGAGCGTCGACATGCGCCGCGCGAACGCGAACGGCGGCTCGTAGCTGGTCGAGAACGTGATGCCGAAGCCGAGATGCTCGGTCACCGCCGCCATCGCCGGGACGACGAGCATCGGATCGTTGTTCGGAGCCTGGATGCCCTCGAGCAGGGCAGGCGCGGGGCTGTCGCCGTAGACGTCGTAGGCGCCCAGCACGTCGGCGATGAAGATCGCGTCGAAGCCCCCGCTCTCGGCCAGCCGCGCCAGCTCGAGCCAGTAGGCCATGTCCTTGTACTCGCTGCGGTGGTTGTGCGGCAGACGCCAGAGACCGTGCGTGATGTGCCCGACGCAGTTCATCTCGAACAGGTTGAGGATGAGCTGCTTCGGCGCGGAGGACTCGGTCATGCGTCGATCCTGCCCGATCGGACGGTGGCGGCGCTGCGCGATGACCTCGGGTGACACGCGGCGGCCGGGTCGAGGCCGCGCCGCGCCTCCTCGGGTGACGCGCGGGTCAGGCGTCGGGGCGGGAGTGACCGCCGAGCGTCGGGACGGAGCCGGTGCGCGACGGGATGGTCCGCACCGAGCCCGTGACCACCGCGACCGACGACGTGATCGTGCGCAGGTTCGACGTCGACAGCGACACCTGCGCGTGCCCGATCGTCGGGAACCCGCGCCGGGCCAGCAGCACGACGACCAAGCTCCCGCCGACGATGACGGCCGCTGTGTAGGGCAGCGCCGCGAGCCCGGTCATCTCGAAGGCCCGGGCCCCGAGCGCCGCTCCGGCCGCGATGCCGACGTTCGACCCCGCGTTGATCAGCGCCCCCGCGATGTCGGGGCTCACGCCGCCGGTGCGGATCGCCGCGGCCATGAACAGGGTGCCCGTCGTGCCGTTCGCCGCCACCCAGACGCCCGCGACGACGAAGGTGCCGATCAGCGAGCCGTGCACGAACGGCAACGCGCCGAGGGCGAGCGTCATGACCCCGACCGCGACGAGCAGCGTCTGCCGCGGCGCCCGGTCGACGAACGCCCCGGCGACGAGCAGGCCGACGACGCCGGTCGCCCCGAGCACGAGCAGCGCCGTGCCCGTCGAGCCCGTGCCGAGCCCCGCGTCGACCAGGTAGGGCCCGATGTACGTGTAGACCACGTAGTGACCCGCGAAGAGCAGCAGGTCGGCGACGACGACGGCCAGCAGACCGCTGCGCGCCCACGACGCGACCGAACCGATGTGCGGGTACGACTCGCCGCGCACCGACGGCAGGAAGATCAGGGCGACGACGGCCAGCAGCGCCGAGGCCACCGCCACGCCGGTGACGGCGAGACGCCAGCCGACCTGGTCGCCGACGGTCGTCGCGACGGGCACGCCGATCACGAAGCCGAGCGAGCTGCCCGAGTAGACGAACGCGATCGCGCGCCCCGCCAGCCGAGGAGGCACGATGCGGGTCGCGTAGGCCGACGCGACCGAGAAGAAGAGCGCGTGGGCGACGCCGCCGACGATGCGCCCGGCGCAGAGGAACTCGAAGCTCGGAGCGAACGCCACCATCAGGTTCGACACCGTGTACCCGACGAGGGTCGCGACGAGCACGGCCTTGCGGGGCACCCGCGCCGTCGCCCATGTGAGCGGCAGCGCGAGCACGGCGACGGCGAGCGCGTACACCGTGACGACGACGCCCATGCGCGACTCGGCCACGCCCAGATCGGCGCTCATGGTCGAGAGCAGCCCGACGGGCATCAGCTCGGTGGTGATCGCGAAGAAGGTCGACAGCCCCAGCACGGCGATGCCGACGACCGCCGAGGCGGTGAGGGTGTGCGGCTGCTCGGTCTGGCTCCGACCGGTGGATGGACGGGCGAGTGTGTCGGTCACGGGCGTGCCTCCGTTCGGGCGGAGAGCGCGCACGACGAGAGGACTCGCCGGGAGGACGCCGCCGCGAGGCGTGCTGAGGCACGGGTCGCGGGGGCGATGCGCACTCGCCGCGATCGTTGCTGACGGGTGGGGATGGGATGTTGCCACTCCACGACGAGGGCGCTCCGTCCAGTGTGACATATCCCCCTCCCCCGGCCGCAAGGCCCGAGACCGTCTTTCTCAGAGGCTGCCGCGGGCGGGGGCGACTAGCGTCGGAGTCGTCGCGGCGGCCCTGACCCCCGTCGACAGAGAGGGACTCCATGTTCGAAGCCGAGAACCTGCGCGACTGGATCGGCATGCCCGTCGTCGACCCGAACGGCGACAAGGTCGGCACGCTCGAGAGCATCTACTTCGACACCTCGACCGAGCTGGCCACGTTCGCCACCGTGCAGGCCGGGATCGTCGGCAAGAAGCTGCTGTTCGTGCCGCTGCAGGGCGCGGTCGTCGCCCCGAAGCACCTCAAGGTGCAGTTCGACAAGAAGATCGTCAAGGACGCCCCCTCGATCGAGACCGACGGCGAGCTCGAGGCGTCGCGGGAGCCCGCCGTGTTCGAGCACTACGGTCTCGCCTACTCGGTCGGCTCGACCGGCGAGCGCCGCCTCGGGCGCCGCTGACCGGCATCCGCCGAACGATCCGACGGGGTCGACGTCGCCACGAGGCGGTGTCGACCCCGTCCGTCCGTTCAGCTGGTCTGCTGCACCCGCAGCTCGGCGAGTCCGACGTTCCGCGTGCTCGCGCTGACCGACGTGGTCGTGAAGGCGACCGACGTCGAGGCGCGCGAGGCGAATCGGACCGTGGTCGCGCCTCCTGCGGCATCGAGGGCCGGCACGGCGACCGTGCTGCCGTCCGAGAAGGTGAGCGTGCCGCCCGTCACGTCGTCGGCGAGGTTCGGGCGATCGTGCAGCACGATCGTGTCCATCGTCACCGGCGTCGACCAGCGGAGCGTCAACGTCACCCCGACGCGCCCCCAGGGCGCGACCCATTCGTTCTGAGGGGCGTCGGGATAACCGCCCGCCACGCCGTCGATCGCCTTGGCGGCGGTCTGCCCGCCCGCCGCGTCGTCCCAGCTGGCGGTGGCGACGGCCCCGGTCGTCACGTCGGTCACCACGGGCGGGGTGACGACCGGCGCCGCCGTCGCCGAGCGCACCACGATCTCGGCCAGCCCGACGTTGCGGGTCGTGCTCGACACCGAGGTGACCGTCAGCACCACGGACGAGGAGGTGCGGGCCGGGAACGTCACCGTGCTCGCCGTCCCGTCGTCGGCGAGCGCCGGCACCGCCACCGTCGACCCGTCCGAGAACGAGAGGGTCGCCCCGGTGATGCGGTCGCTCGTGTTCGGCCGGTCGTGCAGCACGACCTGGTCGATGCTGCGAGCCGACGGCCAGGTCAGGGTCAGCCGGCTGCCGTCTCGACCGCCCGCGGTGGCCCATTCGGCCCGGTGGTCGCCCGGATATCCGTCGGCCACGCCGTCGATCGCCCTGACGGCGGTCTGGGAGTCGGCGGTGTTCTCGGAGCTCGCGGTGACCGTCGCCCCGGAGGTGACGTCGTACGCCGAGAGCGGCGCATGCGGGTCGACCGGCACGGTGACGACCGGCGTGGGCGGCGTGGTGGTCACGGTGCCGACCGTGTACTGGCGGCTGAACCACTCGCGCTCGGACCGGTTCCAGCAGGCGTCCCACCCGCCGCAGGTCGCCGGGTCGTGCTCGGCGTAGCGGAAGAAGACGTCGGCCTTGTCGAGCACCTGCGGCATGGTCAGGTTCGAGGGGCGATCGCGGATGCCGTAGCCCTGATACCCGGCGAACCCGTGCGGTGTCGCGTAGAGCCGCTGGGCGGCGTCGGTCAGATAGCCGACGACGTGGTGGTCGGGGTGATCGCCGTCGTGCATCGTTCCGAGGTGATCGAGCGTGTTCACGTTCGTCGGCTGGACCGCGGTCATCAGAGCCAGGAGCGTGGATCGCAGCGAGGCGAGGGTGTACGACGACGACCCGTCGACGGTCGTGAGGGAGTCGATCGCTCCCGTGTAGAGCGCGGTGAGGCTGGTGTCGTCCGTGCTCGGGAACCCGGCGCCGTCGGTGCCCCCGTCGGGCAGTCGCAGCGAGACGAGCTGCACACGCGGGTCGGCATCGAGGCGGGCGACGGCGACGGCGCGGCCGTCGACGTCGACGTTCGACGTCGTCCACGCGTCGTCGACGTGGAGGATCTCGGCGTAGGCGGCTCGCGGCCCGAGCTCGCGCTCGCGCCAGTACTGCTCGACGTGCCCGCCGTCGCCGGCCGTGACGAACACCGTCGTCACGCAGCGCCCGGCCTGCAGATCGGCCACGAGCGTCGAGCTCTGGAACAGCAGGTCGTCGTCCTGGTGCGCGACGACGTTCAGCGTGGTGCCTGCGCCGCAGCCGGTCGGGGTGAGCGGATGCGGGGCGTGCCCGGTGTCGCCGGCGACGGCCGGTGCGGCGGCGAGGAGGGCGCCGGCCAGCGTCAGCGCGACGACGACCCCGGCGACGGGAGGCGACGACGGACGGCCCACCACGCCGCGCCGACTAGCCACGGACGGCCTCGGGGTCGGCGAGACGGTAGAGCACGGCGGTGGGGCTCGAGTAGACGACCTGCCAGCGGTCGTCGTCGGCGAAGGCCCGCCCGAGCTCCTGGTAGTCGGCGTAGGTCTGGAACCCATAGCGCTCGTCGTAGGCGCCCAGCACGTCCGACACCAGCACGTAGTACTCCGACGCCTGCCAGCCGAGGGCGAACTGGCTGGTGAGCTCGCGCTCGTCCGCGACGGCGTCGTAGTCGGGGCCCGTGTCGGCGTAGCCGCCCAGCGACTCGCGGGGCACGTACTGCACCTCGTCGTACTTGGCCGTCCGTGCGCCCGGGGTCGCGTTGCCGTTGCCCGGCACGAGCAGGGCGGCGCCGAACTCGGCCTCGTCCTCGAAGGCGAGGGTGGCGCGGGTGGTGTCGACGCTGGCGACCCGGTTCCAGTCGAGGGCCGTGTTGCCGAACACGTTGACGGCGACGACGCCGACGAGCGCCACGGCGAGGGCGGTCGTGCCGAGACGGCGAGGGAGGCGGCGGGGCCAGGGCAGCATGACCGCGAGGATGCACAGCCAGGGGGCGGCGAAGAGCGTCACCCGGAAGATGCCCTCGGCGCCGTAGTTGGTGGCGATGATCAGGCTCACCGGGCTGGCTGCGGCGAGCACGAGCGCCCACTGCTGGCGGCTCTTGCGATGCAGCAGGAACGACGCCAGGGCGGCGAGCCCGATGATCACGAGCACGACGGCCGGCAGACCGAACGCGAGCGTGTTGACCAGCGGCTTGCCGAGGGTTGCGCCGTCGTGCACCGGCGGTGCCGCGTTGTCGATCACGTTGCCGGCGGCGGCCGGGACCAGGAAGGTGCCGAGCACCGACCGGTTGGCCAGGGCCCAGACGACGGCGGGCGCCAGCACCAGGAGAGGGGTCCACCACGGTCGCACGAGTCGGAAGACCACGAAGACGCCGAGCGCCGCCGTGGTCAGGTACGGCGAGATCTGGTGCGTGACCGCGAGCGTCGAGCCGAGCACGAGGATGGCCGCGAGCGACCACCAGCCGAGGACTCCGGAGGCGCGGGGCCGGGCCGAGTGGGCCGGGTCGCCCGAGGCGACGAGCTCGCCGGGTGCGGCGGGTCGGCTCGTGACGGCGAACGACGTCTCGCGCGCGGGGCGACCGGCGCCGAGCGCCAGGGCCGCGATGCACAGCGAGAGGACGATGCCGAGCGACTGCGGCGAGAAGTAGATGGTGTTGAGGGTCAGCGTGAGGGCGAAGAGACCCCCGGCGAGCCAGGCGCGGCCGTCGTCGGCGAGGAACCGGCGCGCCAGCACGGTGGCCGCGAGGGCGATCATGGGGGTGATCATCACCGGCCACCAGGTCGCCACGACCATCACGTCGCGGATGCCGGCGACGTCGGCCACCCACGCGACGCCCGAGAACAGACCCGCCCACGACTGGAAGATGTCGCGCCCCAGGGTGACTCCGCCGTCGGCCCGGATCGACTCGATCACGCCGACGTGGCGGGCGGCGCTGACCATCGTCGGGGTGCCGTAGACGATGGCCTGCGACAGGACGACCACGCCGCTGAGCGCGAGCAGCGGCAGAGCGGGGCTCCGGTGCGTGACGAGGGCGAAGACGGTCGCCGCCACGAGCAGGGCCAGACCCGCGAACCAGCCCGGGCCCTCGAGCGAGAAGAGACCGCCGGGGGTGGGGTCGCCCCGCACGAGCAGCGACGATCCGACGACGAGCACCAGGGCGACGGCCGTGGCGAGGGGCACCCAGGGCAGGCGGTCCGCGATGCCGGGCCGCGCCTCCTCGGCGTCGACGGAGTCGGTGACCGTCTCGACGAGGCCGTCGAGTCTCGCCGCGCGGTCGAGGCCGATCGCCATGATCTCGCGGACGGTCGCCGTCGCGAGCAGCACGATCGTCGCCATGACGACCGTGGTCATCGTCTCGGCCGGCTGCCAGACGTGCGTCCGGGCCATGGCGGTGCCGATCAGCACCGTCGCCGACAGACTCGTCACCACGGCGATCAGCGTGAACCGCGACAACCGCATCGGAGCGGCCAGCAGCACGGGGGCGATGCCGAGCTCGAGCAGCAGGAAGACCGGCACCGCCAGCTCGCGGAGCGCCGTCGCCGGCGTGGCGAAGCCGATCCCGATGACGATCAGGGTCAGCCAGACGAGGCCGGCCGCGGCGAGCCGCCGGCCTGGCGACATCACCGCGTAGGCGTCGCGGGTCGGGACGAGGGTCGGGTGACTGCGGCTCGCGAGGTCGGGATCGGCGCTGTCGGGGCGCGCACTCGCGGGGGCAGAGTCAGCTCGGGTCACGAGTGATCTCCAGTGGGTAGCCGCCGACCATCACGGGCGGCGCGCTCGACCGACGGAGCCGTCTGACCCTGGGTGGGGGTCGCCTCGTCGGCGGGGTGGAAGAGCGCCGGGTTCGGGTCGGCGTGATTCGGGTTGCCGCCTCGCCCTCGGGTGTCGGGCGTGGCGGGTCCGTTCAGAGTAACTTGCGCTCTGCTCCCCGCGATACGCAGGGGCCGGACATCGACAGGGTGAACAGTGGACTACGCGTCGACCTCCCGGCGGGTGCCCCTCGATCGGGGGGTGCCTCGTTCGACGGGGTTCGCCTTGACCCGCGCGACGTCGCGGGCGATGATCGTTCGATCGTTCCGACGCGTCGGGTTCACCCGCGCCCGCCTCGGCGACGATCGCTACCCGAAGGAACCGACGACGTGCCGACCACCGAGAGAACCCGAGCGTCCTCTCGACGACGGCGGACGCGCGTCGCCGTCACCACGGTGGTCGTCCTCTCGGTCGTGGCGCTGGTCGGGCTGCCGATGATCGTCCTCGGCGAGGACTCCGGCGCCGTCACCCCGTGGAGCACCGACGGGGCGTCCGCCCCGGTGGCCCCGGTGCCGAGCGACGCGCCGACGTCGTACTCCCCCGCCGACCCGTCCGACACGGGCACCGCGCCTCCGGCGGGCGGGGTGCCATCCGCCCCGCACCTCGACATGTCGGCCGACGCCCCCGGCTCGGCGTCCACCGCCGACACGGCGTCCCCGAGCGGCGAGGCCGCACCCGTCGGCGACCTGCCGGGGTGGAGGCAGATCTTCGTCGACGACTTCGACACCCCGGTCGCCCGTGGGTCGTTCCCCGGGCCGTACGCGGACTCGTGGCTGCCGTACGACGGCTTCACCGACACCAACGACAACGGCACGTACCGGGCCGGCGCGATCTCCGTCGCCGACGGCATGCTGTCGCTCGGCGTCTCGGCCCTCGGCGACGAGGTGACGTCGTCGGCCGTCGTGCCGCTGGTCGACGGCGAATGGGGCGGGCAGACCCACGGCCGTTACAGCGTGCGCCTGCGCGCCGACCCCGTCGAGGGCTACAGCGCGGCGTTCCTGCTCTGGAGCGACGAGAACGACTGGGACGACGGCGAGATCGACTTCCCCGAAGGTCACCTCGACAAAGAGGTCAGGGCCTACAACCACAAGCTCGGCG
The DNA here is from genome assembly GCF_034045305.1 of Frigoribacterium sp. CFBP9029. Classification (NCBI taxonomy): domain Bacteria; kingdom Bacillati; phylum Actinomycetota; class Actinomycetes; order Micrococcales; family Microbacteriaceae; genus Frigoribacterium; species Frigoribacterium sp. CFBP9029. The sequence goes on along the minus strand of NZ_JAXCWB010000005.1, from coordinate 49,927 downwards.
ACCCGTCCGAGAACTCGTTCGACCGCCGCACGGCCGTGCCGTTCAGCGAATGGCACACCTACACGATCGAGTGGGGCCCCGACGAGATCGCCTTCCAGATCGACGGAGTCACCATCGGCACCACCCGCAGCGACATCCCCACGGCGAAGATGCACTGGGTGATGCAGATCGAGACCCTCAAGAGCGCCCCGCCGGACGGCGCGCAGGGCGCCGTCCACATCGACTGGGCCACGATCTACCGCTACGACGGCTGAGCGACTCCCCGGCTGATCTCGCCCTTTCGACGGCGGGTTCGCCGCCCCGGGCCCCGGAGGCGGGCGTGCGCCGTCAGCACGGCCTCGAGAGCGTCGATGTGCTGCTCGTGGGGGAACCCCTCGGCGACCCGGTCACGGCAGCGCTCGCCCAGACCGGGGTCGTCGTGCCGCCAGTCGAGCACCGCCGCGATGCGGGCGGCGAGGTCGAGCGGGTCGGCCGGGCGCACGAGCAGGCCGGCGAACTCGCCCGAGAGCACCTCGGAGACCGCCCCGACGTCGGTGCCGACGGCCGGTCGCCCCGTCGACATCGCCTCGATCAGCACGCGACCGAAGGCCTCGGGCAGATGCGAGGCCATGACCACGAGGTCGGCGGCGTGCAGCAGCGGGACGACGTCGCGCCGGGCGTCGAGCAGGCGGTACGACCCCTCGGGCAGACCGGCCAGAGCGTCGAGCACCTCGGGTTCGACCGGTGCCGGCCCCGCCAGCACGAGCACCGCGCGCTCGGGGTCGAGGGCGAGCCCGCGCCAGGCCTCGACGAGCGTCAGCACGCCCTTCTCGACCGACAGCCTCCCGTAGCTGAGCACCACGCGGGCTCCGGGGGCGATGCCCAGTCCGAGGTCGCGACGGGCGCTCTCGAGCTCCGCCGCGCCTCCTCGGGGGTACTCGTCGGCGGAGACGGCGTTGTGCACCACGGTGATGCGCTCGGGCGAGATCCCGGCGGCGACCCAGAGGGTCTTCATGAACTCGGAGACGGCGACGAAGTGCGCGACCCCCGTCATCACCAGCCGGGTGCGGTGGAAGTTCGGCGCGTGGTGCAGGTGGCAGACGATCGGCAGCCCGGCCCAGCGCGCGGCGAGCTGCGCCCAGACGATCTGCTCGGGGCGGTTCAGCCACAGCACGTCGGAGGCGAGGCTCCGCGCCCGTGCGATCGACGGTGCGAAGCGCCGCAGATCGCGGAGCACGCTCGACCGGTCGACGTCGAACGGGTACGGCCCGATCGGCTCGACCCCGACGGACGCGTACTCGGCACGCTGCACGCCGTCGTGGTGGAACAGCACGTCGACGCGGTGACCGCGACCTACGAGGCCCACGGTGTCCTGCAGCATGCAGAGCTCGACGCCGCCGACCGGTCGCAGCCGCTCGGCGGTCGTCAGCACCCTCAGGGGCGTCGACGACCCGGCTCGCGGTCCCGTCCGACCCGTGCGGAGCCGAGGAGGCGCGGTCACGATCGCACGGCCACCGGCGCATCGGCCGGGCGCACGGCGATCGCACGTGCGAGTCGCCGGCTCCGCAGGTAGGCGAGCGGCCCCTTGGGGTAGTCCCGCAGCTCGTTCAGCACGAGCGACCGGGGGTACTCGTCTTCGAGTCCGGCGGGGCGGCTCTCGGCGGCGTCGGACGCGCCTCCTCCGATGCGGGAGAGACTCTGCGCCGCCATCGACCGCACGGCGAGGGGCAGCTGCCAGGCCAGCCCCGCGATGTGACGGCGGTCGCCGAGCACGAGCGAGGTGAGCATGGCGGTGAAGCCCAGCCCGTTGCCCCGCAGCTGCTTGAGCAGCTCGTCGGTGCCGCGACGGTGACGGTGGTGCACGATCGCGGCCGGTTCGTAGGCGATGCGGCCGCCCGTCCAGAGGACCCCGATGAACGCGGCGAGGTCCTCGCCGCCGCGGGCGGGCGTGCCCGTGCCGAGGGCCAGGTCGAAGCCGCCGATCCGCTCGAGCGCGCTCCGCCGGAACGACATGTTGGCCCCGGCGCCGTACGCGCCGACGCCGTAGACCGCGAAGCGGCGCACCACCTCGCCGTCGTCGACGACCGTGATCCGCGCCCCGCGCACCAGGCGCGACGCCGGGCGTTCCGCGTCGAGCACGAGCGGTCGCCAGGTCCGCTCGCCGCTGAAGCCGCCGTAGTAGCGCTCGAACCAGATCTGGGCCGGGGTGTCGAGCTCGGCGGGGAGGATCAGACCGGTGACGGCGTCGACCCGGGGGTCGTCGACGAAGCGCTGGGCGAGCTCGCGCAGCCAGTTCGGCTCGACCCGCACGTCGTCGTCGGTGAAGACGATGATGTCGCCCCGGGCCGCGGCGACGCCGGCGTTCCGCCCGGCCGAGATGCCCTTGCGGGGCTCGTGGATCGCACGGACCCGGTCGCGACCCGCCACGAGCCCGGGCAGGACGTCGTCGGACGGGAGCACGGGCCGGTTGTCGACGATCAGGAACTCGACGTCGGGGTAGTCGACGTCCGCGAAGCCGTCGAGCATGAGCTCGAGGTCCTCCCGCCGACCGACGATCGTCGACACGACGACGGTGACGGCGGGGAGGCGGTCGTCCGGGAGGCGCGGCGGGCGCGACGCCTCGTAGCGGACCGAGTCGTCGCGCAGATCGGTGAGCGGCGTCAGGGCCGTGCGCGCCGCGGCCGGGTCGTCGGTGAGCATGACGTCGGCCACGCCGACGGGGAGACCCCGCCAGGTGCCGAACACCATGGCCGAGTCGTACCGGTCGTCGGCCACCAGGTCGGGGAGCGGCTCGGCGAGGTCGAGGACGACGACCCGGCGCGGGGCCGGTTCGACGACCTGGGGGCGGCGGGTCATGAGGTCTCCTGGTCGTGGCGTGATCGGTGCGCGGGCATGGCGGCGACGGGGTCGTCGAGTGCTGGGTCGTCGAGGGCGGGAGCTTCGGGTGCGGGGGCCTCGGGTGCGGGGGCCTCGGCTGCGGGGGCCTCCGGTGCGGCACCCGCGGCGTCGTCCGCGACGTCGACCTCCGGGGGGCGGCGGGCGGCGGCGAGACGGCGGAGGAACCACGGCAGGCAGGCCAGCGCGACGATGCAGCGCCCGATGTTCCATTCGAGGGTCTGCGGCAGCGCGATGGTCGCCGCGGCGACGACCACGCTCGCCAGCACGGTGAGCAGGAGTCCGACCGGGGCGCCGTGCCACGCGACGCGCTTCGGCAGGACGACGAGCTGCAGGCCCGCGAGCACGGAGTAGGCGATGACGGTCGCGACCGCCGCGCCGAGGATGCCGAGCGGCGGCACCAGCAGGAGGTTCAGGCCGACGTTGGCCGCCGCCGCGACGCCGGTGATGACGCCGAGGGTCTTGGCCCGCCGCTCGATGGTCAGCAGGCGGCCGCTCGCGCCGCCCGCCGTCGCCGGGTAGGCCGTCAGCGCCACGACGAAGACGACGATGGTGAGACTCGACGGGTCGAAGCTCGCCGGCACGAGGATCGGCATCGCGAAGGGGGTCACGAGAGTCAGGGCGACGATGATCGGGTTCAGCAGACGGTAGATCTCGTTGCGCGCCGTCATCGCGAGCGCGAACCGGGCCGTCTCGTCGCGCATCTTCGCGAAGTGCGGCGCCCACGCGCTGTTGGTGAACGAGAGCAGCAGGATCACCGACGAGCCGACCACGTACGCGACCTGGTACTGACCGACCGCGTCGGGGCCCATCAGCCGCTGCAGCACGATGCGGTCGCCGGCGTTCAGGACGAAGTACGCCAGGCTCGCCAGGGCGAGCGGCACGCCGAACGAGAGGGCGCGCTTCGCGACCGGCCCGTTCACCAGACCGCCGATCAGCGGGCGGGTGAAGCAGAGCCCGATCACCATGGCCAGAGTCTGGCTGATGACGCTGCCCCACGCGTAGGTGAGCGCGCCGCCGCCGAGGGTCAGCAGCAGGGTCAAGCCGATCGCCTGGCCGCCCACGGCCGACACGATGCTCGTCGTGGCGAACGCCCGGAAGCGGTCTTCGGCGAGCAGCAGGGCGAGCATCACCTGGACGGCAGCCGACGGGGCCGCCCACAGCAGGACGACGAGCAGCAGGTCGTGCTCGCTGCCGAAGCCGAGCGCTCCGGCCCAGAACGGCACGGTGAGAACGGCCGCCGCGGTGGCGACGAACGAGATGACGAGGCCGACGGCGACGAGCCCGCGGGCGTTCCGGGCATCGCCGTCCTCCGCGTGCTGCAGGACGAGCGCCTGGTCGAGACCGAGCAGCGCCAGCACGCTGAGCACCTGGAAGATCGCCTGCGCGGTCGAGAAGGCGCCGAAGTCGGTGACGCCGAGCAGGTGGGCCAGCACCGGCGAGACCACCGTGCCGACGACGAGCTGCAGCGACCAGATGATCACGTACAGCAGGCCGCGCCCGAAGAGCCGCGACTGATCCGGGTCGGCGGGGGCGGCGTCCGGGCCCGGCGACCCGATGCTCCGGGTCGGGTCGGCGACCGGCGGCGGGTCGAAGACCGGCATTCCGGCCACCGGCGACGCAGCCGACGGGCGCGGGTCGGGTTCGGCCGCGTGTCGGGGCGAGGTCGGGGGCAGCCGGGTCTCGGCGGGGTCGTCGGGTCTCTCGGGCGGGGCTGACCGCATGGGTGGTGTCCTGTCAGGTTCGGGTCCTGGACGCAGCCTGCCGGACGCTTCGGGGCGCGTCGGCGTCGTCGACCGGGCCGAGGGGTAAGCGAGCCTGGTCGAGCGTCGAAGACTGAAGCTATCTCATGGTCGAGCGTCGGACAATGCCGCGTCCGGGGTGCGCGAGCGCCGCGTGGCGGCCCGCTCACCCGGTCTCACCCGCGGGCGCCCTGACTCCCGTGCGACCCCGCTGAGCTGCGGGTCAGCGGATCGTCGGGTCAGCGGATCGTCGTGACGACGTCGACGAGGCTGGGGCGCGCGGGGGCCGAGCCGAAACCGAAGCGCACCGGCGGGCTGAGCGGCGCCAACGGCCCCAGGTCGTCGCCCGCCCGCGTGGTCACGGCCGCCGAGACGTCGCGGACGAGCGTCACGCCGTAGTACTCGCGCTTGCCGCCGCCCGCCGAGCCGGCCGTCCGCGCACCCCGGACGAGCACCCGCGCGACCGGATCGATCAGCCGGAGCCACAGCGGCTCGGTCGCGACCCGTCGCGGCACGATGCGCATCAGCATGCCGAGCGGCGACACCGCGCCGACGGTCAGCCGCACGGCGAGATCGCCGGCGGTCACCGCGATGCCGCCGTCGACGCGCCGCGTCTCGACCGGCACGACGCGCACCTCGTCGAACGTGTAGGTCGACGAGACGTAGTCGGCGACGGCCTGCGAGGGAGCCAGAAGGAGGCGGTGGCCGGTGACGTCCTCGATCATCACGTCCGTGAAGCGGCCGAGCGGCGAACGTTCCCACATGCCGATCACGACACGCGTGCCCGAGGCGGTGCCGATGCCGGCGATCCGACCCTCGAAACGGGCTGCAGACGCACGACGACTCATGCGGGCGACGGTACGCCGTCGTCGCCGGGGCCGCGCCGTCTTCGCGAGTGCCGACCCGCGCCTCCTACGGGGCCGCGTCCTCGGGGACGGCACCGCGCCTCCTCGGAGTCAGTACCCGGCGTCGACGTCGACGACTCCGACGGGCTCCTTCGCCGCGGCGAGCGCCTCGATGTTCGCGCGGACGCGCTCCTGGAAGAGCGGCTCGGTCATGACGTCGGTGTTCGCCTGATGCGGGGTGATCAGGGCGCGCGGCTCGTTCCAGAGCGGGTGACCGTCGGGCAGCGGCTCGGGGTCGACCACATCGAGCCCGGCACCGCCGATGGTGCCCTCGGCGAGCGCCGCGACGAGCGCGTCGGTGTCGACGAGGGGCCCGCGCGCGATGTTGACGAGCACGGCGGTGTCTTTCATGGCGGCGAGCCGCTCGGCGCCGATCAGGCTGGTCGTGCCCTCCGTGAGCGCCGCGGCGACGACCACGACGTCGGCGTCGGGCAGCACCTCGTCGAGGCGATCGGTGGTGACGGTGCGTGCGGCGCCCTCGACCTCGCGGGCGGTGCGGACGACCATCGACACCTCGACGTCGAACGGCTGCAGCAGCCGGAGCAGCTCGGTGCCGATGCCGCCCGCCCCGATGATCAGCACGTGACCGCCGTTCAGCGAGATGCCGCGCTGCGTCCGCTCCCACGACGAGGCGCGGGCCCGGATCTGCAGCGACCGCAGCGTGGCCAGTGTGAGGGCGAGCGCGTGCTCGGCGACGGGCGCGCTGTAGGCGCCCTTCGCACTGGTGAAGACGAGCCCGTCGCGGCGGGTGGCGCGCATGGTCTCGACGTACGCGTCGACCCCGGCGCTCGGCAGCTGCACGACGGCGACCCCGGGGTGCTCGTCGACGGCGCGGCGCAGCTCGGCCTGGTCGACGCGGCCCGCGACGACGATCATGCGGGTCTCGTCGCCGAGCTCGACCTCGCGGGCGCCGGTCTCGGCGAGCGCGCGCCGGGCCGGGGCCGCTCCCCAGGCGGCGGCCTCAGGGGCGGCGGCGGGCAGGATGGTCACGGCGAGATCGGTCATACGTCAACCTACCGAGCCCCGCGCCGCGCCTGCCCGCTGCCGCCGCCGCCCTCCCCCGTGTGTGCAAATCGCGACCAGATCCGGCCTCACGCGGCCAGAACGGGTGTTTCACAGAGTGTGTGAACGCGCACAGGTCGGGTTCGGCCCGCCGAATCCACCTTGCCAGGTCGGGTTCGGCATAGGCACCGCCTGGCGAGGTCGCGATCCGCACACGCCTGCCACCGCCGAGGTCGCTATCCGCACACGACAGCCCAGCCGAGGAGGCGCGGCTCAGGAAGCCGTCAGCGCCGGTTCGTCGAGTCGGCCGGGCGAGCAGGCCTGGGCCCAGACGACGTCGAGCGACAGCCCGAGCACACCCGCGATCGCCGCGACGGTCGCGAACGACGGGGTCGCGATGCGCCCGGTCTCGACCTTCCGCAGGGTCTCGGGTGAGACGCCCGCGGCGGTCGCCGTCTCGAGCATCGAGCGCTCGCCGCGGGCGCGGCGCAGCGTCGCACCGAGTCGGCGACCGCGCTCGACCTCGGCGGGGCTGAGAGGGAGTCGGACCATGCAGCCGATAGTAGTACCGGTACGACATGGCCGGTATAGTTATCGCCAGCCGCTCGCCCGCCACACCCCGCACCCCGCACCCCCAGACCACCGCACCCCGCACCCCCCGCACCCCCAGACCACCGCATCCCGAAAGGCCCCCCGCGTGATCGAGATCCTCACCCCCGACGAACTCCGCCGAGCCCGGCGCACCGGTGCGCTGGTCGGCGACATCCTGCACGAGCTGTCGGGGCGCGCCCGGGTCGGCACGAACCTGCTCGAGATCGACCGGTGGGCTCGCGAGATGATCCTCGAGGCCGGGGCCACGTCGTGCTACGTCGACTACGCGCCGTCCTTCGGGCGGGGTCCCTTCGGGCACTACATCTGCACCGCGGTGAACGACGCGGTGCTGCACGGGCTCCCCCACGACTACGCGCTGGCCGACGGAGACCTGCTGACCCTCGACCTCGCGGTCGTGCTCGACGGCATCGCGGCCGATGCGGCCGTCAGCTTCGTGGTGGGCGACTCCCCCCAGCCCGAGAGCGACGCCCTGATCGACTCGACGCGCCGCGCCCTCGCGGCCGGCATCGCGGCGGCCGGCCCCGGTGCTCGCCTCGGCGATCTGTCGGCGGCGATCGGCGCGGTGCTGAGCGCCGACGGCTACCCGATCAACGTCGAGTTCGGCGGCCACGGCATCGGCTCGACGATGCATCAGGACCCTCACGTGGCGAACACCGGTCGCGCCGGCCGCGGCTACAAGCTCCGCCCCGGTCTGCTGCTCGCCCTCGAGCCGTGGATCATGGCCGACACCGACGAGCTGGTCACCGACCCCGACGGCTGGACGCTCCGAAGCGCGACCGGCAGCCGCACGGCGCACACCGAGCACACGATCGCGATCACCGAGACCGGCGCCGAGATCATGACGCTGCCGGCGCACCTCCGCGCCTGAACCCCCGGGCGCCCCGCGGGAGCAGCATGGGCGCATGACCGACCACGACGACAAGGCCACGCGCGACGAGTTCGGCGACGCCGTCAACATGACCGCCTCCGAGCTCGAGCGCTGGCTCGACACCGACGAGTCGAAGGAGGTCGGCCAGAAGACCGACGGCCACGAGTCGACCGGTCACGCGAGCGGTCGGCGCATCGTCGGCATCCTGAAGAAGAAGCAGGCCGACTGCACCGACGACGACTACGCCCACATGCGCAAGGTCGTCGGCTACGTCGCCCGCCACTCGAAGCAGCGCCCTGACGGCGACGTCACCGACACGCCCTGGCGCTGGTCGCTGATGAACTGGGGCAACGACCCCCTGAAGTAGTCCCGGCTCCGTCAGGGCGGGTCGGGCCGAGCGGACCCGACCGGGTCGACGGGAGCCGAGGAGGCGCGGCTAGGCGCCGTCCGTCGACTGACGGGCCCGGAACGCCACCATGTTCATGCGGTTGCCGCATCGGACGCTGCAGAACCGCTTCGAGCCGTTGCGCGACAGGTCGACCAGCACGCCGTCGCAGTCGGGCGCCTCGCACGCCCGGAGGCGCCCGACCTCGTCGGAGCGGATGACGTCGACGAGGGCCAGCGCCGCCTCCACGCGGATGCGCACGGCGAGCGGAGCGTCGTCGGCCGTCGCGTGCACGTGCCAGTCGAAGTCGTCGTGCCGCACGAGGCGCGGTGTCGCGTCGGCGGCGGCGAGCAGGGCGTTGACCTCGCCGACCATGGTCTCGCGATCGAGCGACCACAGTCGTCGCAGCTCGGTCCGTGCCTCGTGCACCTCGCGCAGCTCGCGCTCGTCGTGGTCGATGCGCCCCGAGAAGCCGCTCTCGGCCAGCAGCCCGCCGAGCTGCTCGATCGTCGCGAGCTCGTCGGCACCCGACCTCGACGCCGAGGCGGACGTGTTGAGCAGCACGACGTCGAAGGCGAGGACGTCGGTCGTGTCAGGGGCGAAATGCAAGTTGACTCCTTATCCGCAGACACCCTAGCGTCAGGACCACCACCTCCTCCAGCCCCTGACCAGAAGGCGTCCCATGTCGCATCACCCGACCACGCGGGGCCTGCTCGTCGCCCTCGTCGCCGCCACCTCGTTCGGCGTCTCGGGCGCCCTCGTCAAGCCCCTCCTCGAGGGCGGCTGGAGCCCCGCCGCGGCCGTCACCATTCGCGCCCTCGTCGGCGGTCTCGTGCTGGTCCCCTTCGCCCTCCGCGCCCTGCGCGGTCGCAGGCGCACCCTCTGGACGGCCCGGTGGCGCATCCTCGGCATGGCCGTCGTCGGCGTGGTCGGCACGCAGGTCTTCTACTTCGCAGCCGTCCGGCGCATCCCCGTCGGCACCGCGATCCTGATCGAGTACATGGCACCGCTCCTCCTCGTCGCGGTCGCCTGGGTCGTGACCCGTCGCCGACCGGCCGCGGTCGTCCTGATCGGCGCCGCCGTCGCCGCCGGAGGACTCCTGCTCGTCGTGTCGCCGAGCGGCGGCGGTCGTCTCGATCCCATCGGCCTCGCCTCGGCGGCCGTCGCGATGGTCTGCTGCGCCGCCTACTTCGTCATCGCGGCCCGACCGACCGAGGGGCTCCCTCCCGTGGCGCTGGCCTGCGCCGGGCTGCTGCTCGGGGTCGTCGTGCTCGCGATCGTCGGGCTGGCCGGCCTGGTCCCCTACACGGCGTCGACGGCACCGGTCGAGCTCTTCGGCGCCACGACCGCGTGGTGGGTCCCGATGCTCGCCGTCGGCGTCGTCGCCACCGCGATCTCGTACGCGGCGAGCATCACCGCGACCACGATGCTGGGGTCGCGACTGGCGTCGTTCGTCGGCCTGCTCGAGGTCGCCGCCGCCGCGCTGTGGGCGTGGATCCTGCTGGGCGAGTCGCTCACCCTCCTGCAGGGGCTCGGCGGCGCGGCGATCCTCGCGGGGATCGCCTTCGTGCGCTCGGATCGCGAGGGCCGACCTGAGGACGCCGTGGCCGAGGCCGCGTCCGACATCGGCCCCGTGCCCCAGGCGGCACCCGCGCCCGCCGTCGGCACGCCGGACGCGGCTCCCCCGGGGGCTAGCGTGGAACGGTGACCCCGTTGACCCTCGGCCTGGCCGCCGCCGCGATCATGCTGGGGGCGCTGACCCAGCGCATCTCGGGGATCGGCTTCGCCCTCACCGCCGCGCCCCTGCTCGTCATCGTGCTGGGCCCCGAGGCCGGCGTCACCGTCGGCAACGTGCTCGCCGCCGCCCTCGCCGCGGTGCTGCTGGCCCAGACGTGGCGCACCGTGCGGTGGCGGCGCGCCCTGCTGCTCGTGGCACCGGCTCTCGTCGCCGTCCCGATCGGGGCGTGGGTCGTCCGCACCGCCCCGACCGGGCCCCTGACCGTCGCCGTCGGGGTGCTCGCCCTGGTCGGCGTGCTCGTCATGGCGTTCTCGTCGACAGTGCGGCTGCTGCCCGGCCCGGGAGGCGCGGTGGCGGCGGGCGCGCTCGGCGGCTTCATGAACGTCACGGCCGGGGTCGGCGGCCCAGCGCTGACGGTGCACGCGACGAGCGAGCGGTGGTCGCGCGACGTCTTCGTGGGCACGGGGCAGGTGTTCCTCCTCTCGGTCAACCTCGCGTCGGTGCTGTCGAAGGGCGTGCCGTCGGAACCCTGGGGAGTCTGGGTCGGCGCCTTCGCCGCCCTCCTGATCGGCGCCGTGGCCGGCCACCGCCTGAGTCGGCACGTGTCGGCCCGCGTGGGGCGCATCCTCGTGCTCGTGCTCGCCGCGGTCGGCAGCGCGGCCGCGGTCGTCCGGGGCGTTCTGCTGCTCTGAGGGTCGAAGGCGGATGGTCTCGCGGCGCTTGTCGCCGGGCCGCCCCGTGCGGCAGCATGGCGTCATGCCCTCGCTGACCGCCGTCTGCCGCGTCCACGCCCTCCTCGACGACTCGGGCTCGGTGGGCGTCACGGCCATCGACAAGCGACCCGTCGACGGCCCGGTCGAGGTCAAGCGGCTCGGCGTCCGCGGCGACGTCCAGGCGAGTCGCGCCCACCACGGCGGCCCCGACAAGGCCGTCTACGCGTACGCCGACTCCGACGCCGAGCACTTCGCGGGGATCCTCGGCTACGAGGTGACTCCCGGGCTCTTCGGCGAGAACCTGCGGGTCGACGGGCTCGACGTCACCGGCGCCGTCATCGGCGAGCGCTGGGCCGTGGGCGAGACGCTCGTGCTGCAGGTGACCATGCCCCGCACGCCGTGCGCGACCTTCGCCCGCCGGCTCGGCGAGAGCGGCTGGGTCAAGCGGTTTCAGGCGGAGGGACGCCCCGGCGCGTACCTGTCCGTCGTCAAGGCCGGCCCGATCCGGGCGGGCGATCCGATCGAGGTCGTCTCGCGCCCCGCGCACGGGGTCACCATCGGCGACGTCTTCGCGGGTCTCGAGCCCGAGCAGGCGTCGGCGCTCCTGGCCTCGCCCGCGCCCCGGCTCAGCGAGATCGTGCACGGCCTGGCCGAGAAGGCGCTGACCCGCGCAGCCGTCGGCGCCTGACCAGGCCGACCCGCGCCTCCTCGGCCCCGGGGTCAGACGCGCTGCTGCCGCGGTACGACGACCCGCTCGAAGACGAGCACGCCCGCCGTCGCGATCGGGATGGCGACGAGCGCCCCGAGCACGCCGCCGAGGGCCCCGCCGCCGAACGCCGCGACGATCACGAGGGCGCCGGGCACCGCCACCGCCTTCGACATCACCCGCGGGGTCAGCACGTACGCCTCGATCTGCGCGTAGACGAGCAGCACGACGCCGACCACGAGCGCGGTGACGGGCGAGACGGTGATCGTCGCCGCCACGATGACGGCGTACGCGACGACCGTGCCGACCACGGGGATCAGCGCCCCGAGGAACGCCAGGGTCGCGAAGAGCACGGGCACGGGGCCGCCGGCGATCGACAGCACGATGAACACGAACACCGCGTTGACCGCGGCGAGCACGACCTGACCGGCGACGTAGCGGCCGACCGACAGGAAGATCTCGTCCGAGATGTCCATCACGCGCTCGCGGTGGCTGCGGGGCACGGCCCGGCTGAGCGAGCGGAGCATCTGCGGCAGGGTGATCGCGAAGTACAGCGTCAGGATGGCGACGACGATGACCGCCGTGATCGCCGAGGTGATGCCCTGACCGACGGCCAGGATGCCGCCGCCGAGCGCGAGCAGCTGATCGGGGTCGAGCAGGTACGACGACACCGCGCCCACCGCGTCGTCGATGTCGAAGTCGAAGCCGACGGTCTCGACGGCCTGCTGCACCCACGGCTCGCGCGACAGCTGCTGCAGGGTGGCCGGGGTCTCGCGGATCACGTAGCCGATCTGCTCGACCAGAGCCGGCACCACGGCGGCGACGATGCCGACGACGACCCCGATCACGAGCACGACGGCGACGACCACCCCGACCCAGCGCGGGGCGCCCGCGCGGACGAGTCGGCGGACCACCGGTTCGAACGCCAGCGCGAGGAAGAACGCGAGCCCGATGTACACGAGGATCGTCGACAGCGCCATCAGCGAGACGATGATGCCGACGCCGAGTCCGCCGCCGAGCGTGGCGATCAGACCGAAGCGGAACGCCCCCGTGCGACGGGCGGGGTCAGGAGGCGCGGGGTGCGTCGCGCCCGTCGGCCCGGTCGCCGTCGCCGAACGACGGACGGAGCGGGCGCGTGAGGAGAGAGCCATGCGACCATCCTGGCGTGCCGCCGCGGCTGGGGGCCGCCGGCACCGGGGGCCGCCGCGGCCGGGGCCGCCGGGCACGACACGGCCCCGCCCGGTCGCCGGCCGCAGCGGTGTGCGGTCGAGGCCCGAGCGGGGCCGGTGGTGCGGGTGTCGCTAGTTCGCGGACCCGTCGGAGATCTCGCTGTCGTCGCTCTCCTCCGAATCGTCGACGAGGCCGGGCTTCGAGCCGTCGGGCAGCCCTTCGGTGCGCTTCGCCTGCTCGTCCGTGATGTCGGTCGATCCGTCGGGGGCGGTGGTCTCTTCTGGTGTGCTCATGTCCGGGACGATACGCCGCGACTCCGGGGTCGTGTCCACCGAGAAGATGCAGACCATGAACTATTCTCGGCGGGCTCGGGTACCATCGATGCTTCTGGCCGTCCGGTCTCGGCGACTCCCCTGCCGCACGTTCGCGCCTCCTCTCCTCCTTCTGCTCCTGTCCGGCCCCGCGCCGCACGAAAGGCCCCTCATGACCGACGCCACCGCCCGGGCGACCGCCCCCGCGCCCGCCATCCCCCGGCAGTCCTGGCTGGCCCTGGTGGCCCTCCTGCTGGGCATGTTCATCGCGCTGCTCGACACGACGATCGTCAACGTCGCGCTGCCGACCATCCGCACGACGCTCGACGCGTCGGAGGCGACCCTGTCGTGGATCATCTCGGGCTACGCCCTCGCCTTCGGCCTCACGCTCATCCCCGCCGGCCGCATCGGCGACCGCATCGGGCACAAGTGGGTGTACTTCACGGGCGTGCTGCTCTTCACGCTCGCCAGCCTCGCCTGCGGCATCGCGACGAGCGATGTCCAGCTCGTGGTGTTCCGCGTGGTGCAGGGTCTGGCCGGCGGCATCTTCGTGCCCGCGGTGACGGCGTTCATCCAGCTGCTGTTCCCCGGTCGCTCGCGGGGCAAGGCGTTCGCGATCATGGGCGCCGTCATCGGCGTCTCGTCGGCCCTCGGGCCCATCATCGGCGGGCTGATCATCCAGGCCTTCGGCGACGAGAACGGCTGGCGACTCGTGTTCTTCGTCAACCTGCCGTTCGGTGTCATCACGCTGATCGCGGCGGCCATCCTGCTGCCGAAGCGCGACGAGTCCGTGCCCCGCCCCGACAAGGGCCTCGACGTCGTCGGCCTCGTGCTCGTCTCGGCCGCGTTCGTCGCCCTGCTCGTGCCGCTCATCCAGGGGCAGGACGAAGGCTGGCCGCTCTGGACGTACCTCACGATCGCCGCCGGCCTCGTCCTCCTCGCCGCCTTCGGGCTGTGGGAGGTGCGCTACACCCGCTCCGGTCGCACCCCGCTCGTGCCCCCGACGCTGTTCTCGCACCCCTCGTTCACCGGCGGCGTCGTCCTCGCCCTGGTCTACTTCGCCGCGTTCACCAGCATCTTCTTCACGATCTCGCTGCTCTGGCAGTCGGGCCTCGGGCACAGCGCGCTCGCCTCGGGCGCCGTGGCCATCCCGTTCGCGGTGGGCAGCATCATCAGCTCGTCGCAGAGCAACCGGATCGCCCAGCGCCTCGGTCGCAACGTGCTCGTGCTCGGCACCGCCCTGGTCGCGATCGGGCTCGGCTCGATGTGGATCATCCTGATGCTCACCGACGCCGCCGACCTCACCAACTGGCTGCTGCTCGTGCCGCTGCTCGTCGCGGGGCTCGGCAACGGGTTCTTCATCGCTCCGAACGTGCAGTTCATCGTCGCCACCGTCGACCCCCGCGACGCCGGCTCGGCCAGCGCCGTCATCTCGGCGATCCAGCGGATCGGCTCGGCCGTCGGCATCGCCATCATCGGCAGCGTGCTGTTCGGGTCGCTGCCCGGGGGCCGCGAGCTGGCCACGGCGGCCGGTCGCGCCACGGGCTTCACGGACGCGGCGGCCGCGGCCATGGGCGTGAGCGCGGCGTTCGCGGTGCTCGCGTTCGCGCTGGTGTTCGCGCTGCCGCGCCGGGTCGACCAGCACCGCGGGGCGCCCAGCGCGCCCGACGCCGGCTAGCCGCCGGCGCTCCCGCGCCCCAGCGTCGATGAGTCACGACACGCCACGCCTCTTCCCGAGGACGCGGCGTGTCGTGACTCATCGACGCCGGTCGACGCCTCGCTAGCGCTTGACGGCGTCGATCTTCAGCATGCGCGCGATGACGTGGTCGAGCTGGTCGTCGTCGAAGATCTTCTTCCAGTCGTCCTTGACGATCGACTCGCGGCCGTAGTCCATGGCGATGTGGCAGGCGTCCGAGAACGGGTTCGAGCCGCGCAGCGCGTTGGTCAGCGCGATGCCGGTGTGACCCCAGAGCATGGCCCGGGCGGCCTCGGCGGGGACGCCGGCCTGGTCGACCGTCGTCTCCAGCGCCTCCTGCAGCAGTTCGCCGATCATGCACGCGATGGTCTCGACGAGCGTCGGCTCGAGGATCGCCAGCTGCTTGACGGTGACCCAGTGCACCTGGATGACGGGTGCGTAGATCGTCGTGATGACGTCGGTCGCGAGCTGACGGACGGCGTCGGCCGGCTCGCCCTCGAGGGCGGCGACGACCTCCTGCGGGGCGGCGATGCCGCCGAACGTGTCGGCGTACTCGGCGTCGGTGCGACGCTCCAGGAACACCGACGGGTGGCACGGGTGCGCCACCGCGTAGTGGATGTCGGCGCGCTCCTCGAGCAGGCCGGCGTAGGCGGCGGCCGGGTCGAGGGTGAGGATGATCGAGCCCGACTTCATGGAGGGCACGACGCTCTCGGACACCTTGCCGAGCACGACGTCGGGCACCGCGAGGATGACGACGTCGGCGTCGGCGATCGCGTCGTCGGTCGAGGTCACCTCGCGCCCGAGGCCGCGGATCAGCTCCTGCCCGGCGGGCGACGCCTCGCTGTAGAAGACGGTGTAGCCGCTCTTCTCGAGGTTGTTCGAGACGCGCTGGCCCATCTTGCCGCCGGCGCCGATCACGGCCACGGTGACGTCGGGGGTCCCCTGGTCGGCGGCCTGGGTCACGGTCTGCGTGCTGAGGGTGTCAGTCATTGCTGTTCTTCTTCCTGAGGTGGTCGATGGTCAGGGTCGTCCACTCCGCCTCGAGGCGGGTGGTGGTCTCGGGGTCGCTCCGCCAGGGCAGCCAGTGCTCGACGACCTGGTTGATGCCGCGGGCCTCGGGCTCGAGCAGGGCGAGCATGCCGTCGTAGTCGAGTCGCCCGGCGCCGAGGGGCGTGCTGGTGAGGGCGAAGCCGACCCAGCCGTCCTCGCGCGAGAACGCGAAGTCCTTGATGTGCCAGTTCTTGACGAACGGCGCGCAGCGAGCGGTCACGTCGGCGGGGTGCTCGAGGTTCGCGACGGTGTTCGCGGGGTCGAGCACGATGCCGAGCCGGTCGCTGCCGATGCTGCGCACGACGGCCACGAGCTCCGTCGAGGTCACCTGCTCGTAGGTCTCGAGGGCGAGGGTGACCCGCGCCTCCTCGAACTCCGGCAGCACCTCGCGGAGGCGCCGGTCGGTCTCGATCGCGTCGGGCCGGTCGTCGCCGGCCGTCCACATGCTCCGGACGAGGGAGGCGTGGAGCGCGACCGCGAGGCGCAGATACGTCCGCAGCACGGCCGGGTCCGTCCCCCGCGTGCCGAGCTCGAGCGTCAGATCGAGCTCGTCGGCCAGGGCGCGCAGGGCGGCGAGCCGGTCGTCGTCGTAGTCGGCGAGCGGCGCATGGTCGCAGATCTGGAACAGCCGGACGCCCTGCGCGGCCGTGTCGCGGAGCATGTCGTCGAGCGTCATCGGCTCGGGCACGCGCTCGGAGCCGCGCCAGAAGTAGGCGTAGGTGCTGAGGCCGATCATGCGCGCGCCCCCTCGCCGAGTGCCAGCGCCTCGTCGAGGGCCAGCGCCTCGTCGAGGATGCTCTCGACGGCCGAGACGTCGTGCGCGAACCGTCCGAGGAACAACCCGTCGACCTCGCCGCCCAGCGTCGTCAGCAGACCGGGCCCGGCGCTGCCGCCGTAGACCACGCGGCTGCCGGTGCAGGCGGGCAGCGACTCGAGATGCGCGCCGATCGCCCGCACCACGGCGACGATGTGCTCGGCGGCGGCGGGCTCGGGGGCGCCGATGGCCCAGACGGGTTCGTAGGCGACGAGCAGCGGGCCGGTCAGACCGGCGGCGGCCGAGGCGGCGAGGGCGGCGTCGATCTGCTGCGTCACCTCGAGCGCGGCCACGGCGGCCGGCGCCTGCTCGATCTCGCCGACGCAGAGCAGCGGGGTGATGCCGTTGCGCAGGGCGGCCGCCGTCTTGGCGGAGATGACGGCGTCGTCCTCGAAGAAGAGGCTGCGGCGTTCGGCGTGACCGATCTCGGCGAGGGTGCAGCCGATCTCGGCGAGCTCGACCCCGCTGACCTCGCCGGTGAAGGCACCGGAGTCCGCCGACGCGAGATCCTGTGCACCCAGCCGCACAGGAGCCCCGTCGAGGGCGTCGCGCACCGGCACCAGGGCCGGGAACGACGGAACGACGAACAGCTCGACGAGACCGGAGCGCACCGCGGGGTGACGCTTCGCCAGCTCGCCGACCGCCGTCGACCACTCGATGGTACGCGTGTGCGTGAAGTACATCTTGAGACTCACCCCGATGGTGAACCGGGGGGTCGCGCGCGCGGTGCTCATGACCGGCCGTCGAGCCCCACGGTCTCCGCCGAGCCGTCGTACTCGCAGATGGACCGCACCTTGTCGGCCGAGGCGCTGCTCGTGTCGAAGCGGTAGGTCAGCCACTCCTTCGCCAGGCGGCGCATCAGCTCGACGCCGACGACGCGCTGACCCATGCAGAGCACCTGCGCGTCGTTCGACAGCACGCTGCGCTCGACGGAGAACGAGTCGTGCGCCGTGACGGCGCGGATGCCCGGCACCTTGTTCGCCGCGATCGCGACGCCGAGACCGGTGCCGCAGATCAGGATGGCCCGGTCGGCCTCGCCCGCGGCCACCATGCGCGCCGCGTCGACGGCGACGTGCGGATAGGCGGTGCCACCGTCGGCGTCGACCCCGACGTCGACGACGCTCGCGACACCGGGGTTCGCGGCGAGATCCGCTTTCAGGATCTCCTTGTAGTCGAATCCGGCGTCGTCCGATCCGACGACGATGCGCAGCTGGTCAACCATGGTGATGCCTTTCGAGAGAGCGGAGGAGCGAGCGGGAGTTCAGGAGGCGCGGTGCACGGAGGCGTGCTCGTCGAGCACCCGCGCGACGGTGCGGGTGATGAGACCGAGCGATGTCGCACCCGCGTCGGGCGTGCCGAGGC
Organism: Frigoribacterium sp. CFBP9029; assembly: GCF_034045305.1. Lineage (NCBI taxonomy): Bacteria > Bacillati > Actinomycetota > Actinomycetes > Micrococcales > Microbacteriaceae > Frigoribacterium > Frigoribacterium sp. CFBP9029. The sequence continues at coordinate 31,979 of NZ_JAXCWB010000005.1, read as the reverse complement.
TCTTCTCGGCGTGCGGCCGGGCGCGGCCCATCTTCGGCAGCAGGTCGGCCGTGGCGGCGGCGGCCTCGACGGCCGTCTCGGCGGCGGCGGCCCAGGCGGTCGGCAGGTCGCCGCCCGCCTCGACGGCCGAGCCGAGGGCGGTGGAGAACGGCACGAGCACGTCGACCATGGTCTTGTCGCCGACCGTGGCACCGAACTCGAGGATGGCGTCGGTCGCGGCCGCGACACCGGCGACGACGGAGTGCCGGGTCGGCGCGGCGTCGTCGGTGAGGGCTGCTCCGAGGCTGGCCAGCGCCGAACCCCAGAGGGCGCCCGAGGTGCCGCCGGCCCGGTCCGACCACGCGTCGCCGGCGAGATCCAACAGCGTGCCCGCGCCCGCGCCCCCGGCGAGGGCGACGTCGGCGGCCGCGACGGCCGCGGTGACGCCGCGCTGCATGCCGATGCCGTGATCGCCGTCGCCGGCCACGGCGTCGATGCGACCGAGCTCGTCGGCGTTGTCGTCGATCGCCGTCTTGACGGCGACGAGGGTGGCGTGGACGACCCGGGCGGCGGCCTGCGACTCGGCCGAGGCCGGCGGGATCGATTCGGCCGCGAGGGCCTCGAGCTCGACCGGGTCGATGCGGTCGGCCGCCTCGATCGAGCCCTTCTTGTAGGCGGGTGCGTCGGCCGGCGCGGCCCAGAAGCCCTCGAGCTCGTCGTCCAGCCAGAACAGGGTCAGCGAGACGCCGGCCATGTCGAAGCTGGTGACGAGTTCGCCGACCTCCGGCTCGACGACGACCAGGCCGGCGTCGCGCAGCATCTGGTCGACCCGGGCGTAGACCACGAAGAGCTCTTCGTACTTGACCGAGCCGAGGCCGTTCAGGAGGACCGCGACCCGCTGGCCCCGCGCCTCCTCGACGCCCTCGGGCAGTTCGGCCAGCAGCGAGGTCACGAGCAGCTCGGCCAGCTCGTTCGCGGTGGGCACGTCGGTCTCGCCGATGCCGGGCTCGCCGTGGATCCCCATGCCGACGGCCATGCGGCCCTCGGGGACGGTGAAGAGCGGTTCGGCGGCGCCCGGCAGCGAGCAGCCCGAGAAGGCCACGCCGAAGCTGCGGGTGCGCTCGTTCGCCTTCTCGGCGACCCGCACGACCTCGTCGAGCGGGTAGCCGGCGTCGGAGGCCGCGGCGGCGGTCTTGAAGACCGTCAGATCGCCGGCGATGCCGCGACGCCGGTGCTTCTCGGCGAGCGAGGCGCTCGAGATGTCGTCGGTGACGGCGACGGAACGTGTCTCGATCCCCTCGGCGACGAGCTTGGCCTGCGCCTGATCGAAGTTCAGCACGTCGCCCGCGTAGTTGCCGTAGCTGAGCAGCACGCCGCCGCCGGTGTGCGCCGAGCGCGCCACCGAGCGGACCTGCTGCCACGACGGCGAGGCGAAGAGGTTGCCGAGGGCCGCGCCGTGCGCCAGCCCCTGACCGACGAGTCCGCCGAAGGCCGGGTAGTGACCCGAGCCGCCGCCGACCACCAGGGCGACCCGGCCCGGCGCGCTGCGCGTCGCGCGCACCACGCCGCCGTGCACCCGGCGCACCCAGCGCTGGTTGGCCGCGACGAAGCCGTCGATCATCTCGTCGGCGAAGTCGCTCGGCTCGTTGAAGAGGCGGGTCATCGCGGGGCCTCGGCGAGCTCGGCGTCGTCGGACGTCTCGGCGCCGGCGGGCTTCTTCAGCCGGCTCAGCACGGTCATCAGCACCGCCGACAGCAGCAGGAAGAATCCGACGATGAACATCGGCACCTCGTAGTTGCCGGTCGCATCCGTGACGGCGCCCGTGATGTACGGGGCGCTGAACCCGGCGAGGTTGCCGATCGTGTTGATCAGCGCGATGCCCGCGGCGGCGGCCGCTCCGGTGAGGAACTGCGTCGGGAGCGTCCAGAAGTTCGGCAGCGCCGCGAAGATCGCCATGGCGGTGACCGCGATGACCGCGATCGTGGCGGCCGGCGAACCGGTGAACAGCGCGACGGGGATGCTCAGACCGCCGACGATCGCCGGGATGACGATGTGCCAGGTGCGGAGCCCACGGCGCGAGGCGTCACGCGACCAGAAGTACAGGGCGATCGCGGCGGGCACGTACGGGATGGCGGTGATGAAGCCGCGCTCGGTGACGCTGAACTCGGTGCCGAACTGCTCTTGGAACCCACCGATGATCGTCGGCAGGAAGAACGCGAGGGCGTAGAGGCCGTACACGAAGCCGAAGTAGATGAAGGCGAGCATCCACACGCGACCGTTGCCGAACACCTTCAGGATGCTGGGGTGCTTGCCGGCTGCGGTCGACCCGGTCTTGCCGGCCGACTCCTTCTTCAGCGCCTCCGTCAGCCAGACCTGCTCGTCGCGGGTCAGCCACTTCGCGTCGGCGGGCTTGTCCTTGAGGTAGAACCAGGCGATCACGCCGATGACGATCGCGGGGATCGAGACGCCGAGGAACATGAAGCGCCAGCCCTCGAGACCGAGGATGCCGTCGTGGCTGATCAGCCAGCCGGCCAGCGGTGCGCCGATCACCGAGGTGAGGGGCTGCGCCAGGTAGAACAGCGCGAGGATCTTGCCGCGGTGTCGCGCGGGCACCCACAGGCTGAGGAACAGGATCGCGCCGGGGAAGAACCCGGCCTCCATCACACCGAGCAGGAACCGCAGCACGACGAGCTGCTCGTAGTTCTGCACCCAGGTGAAGAGCAGCGACACGATGCCCCACGAGACCATGATGCGAGCGAGCCAGCGGCGGGCGCCGAAGCGGTGCAGAGCGAGGTTGCTGGGCACCTCGAGCAGGATGTAGCCGATGAAGAACACGCCCGAGGCGAAGCCGAACTGAGCGGCCGAGAGGGCGAGGTCGGACTCCATGCCGTTTGGGGCGGCGAAGCCGATGGCCGTGCGGTCGAGGTAGTTGATGAAGAACATCAACGCGACGAACGGCACCAGCCGGATGGCGACCTTGCGGATGGCGGACTTCTCGACGGCGCTCTGCGGCTCCGCAGAGCGGGTGGGGGTGTCCACATCGACTCCTTTTATCTAACGACTCTGTTGGATGGACGCCGCCTGGCCCTGGGAGGCCCGCTTCGCGTACTCGAACATCGTGCCGTTTCCCGCTCGACTTGTCAACCGGTTGACCAATCACCGTCCACGACACGTGGCATAGCGGTCGGTAGGATTGCGCCGTGCCCGCCTATCCCGACGACGACCCGACCTCGCTCCGGCTCGAGCTCGAACTCGTGCCCCGGGGCACGGCGGTCTCCGAGGTCGTGAAACAGCTGATCGGCCTGCTGACGGCGGGCGAGCTCGTGCCCGGTTCGCGCCTCCCTCCCGAACGCCAGCTCGCCGAGCGCATCGGCGTCGGCCGGTCGGCGGTGCGCGAGGCCCTCGCGGCGCTCGAGATCCTCGGCATCGTGACCGTCCGACCCGGCTCGGGCACGTACCTGCGCGACAACACCTCGGAGCTCCTGCCGACCACGCTCAGCTGGGGCATGATGCTGAACGCCGCGCGCACCCGCGAGCTGATCGAGGTGCGCAGCGGCCTCGAGACCCAGGCGGCGACGCTCGCGGCGACCCGGGTCGACGACGCCGACGTCGAGAAGCTGCGCGGCTTCGTCGACACGATGCGCGACAGCCGCGACGACCTCGACACCTTCCTGCAGGCCGACATCCGGTTCCACCTGCAGATCGCCATCAGCGCCGACAACGTCGTGCTGCGCGATCTGCTGCAGAGCACGCGGTCGCTGCTGCGGCTCTGGGTCGAACGGGGGCTCCGCGACCGGGCTCAGGCCGAGGCGGCCTACCTCGAGCACCTCGACGTGTTCGAGGCCATCGCGGCCCGCGACCCCGCCGCCGCCGAGGCCGCGATGCGACGGCACATGTCGACGGCCGGCGAGCGCGTCGGGCACGCCGACGTCGACGACCCCGCCTCCTGACGCCACGCGGCCGAGCGTCCCCCCGCCCGGTACCGCGCCCGCCGCCGACCGCCGCGACGAGTCGCCCGCTACCGCGCCCGCGCCCGGATCCGCTACCGGCGGCTACAGCCAGCTGCGCTCGCGTGCCACCCGGGCGGCCCCGTGCCGCGACGAGCTGCCGGTCTTCTGCATCGCCGCCGACAGGTAGTTCCGCACCGTTCCCGACGCGAGGTGCAGGCGGGCGCTCATCTCGCGCACCGACAGCCCCTCCGCCGTCAGCCGCAGGGTGTCGAGCTCGCGCTCGGTGAGCGGGCAGTCGTCCATCATGGCGGCGGCCGAGATGTCGGCGTCGATGTACCGACGCCCGCCGTGCACCTGCACGATGACCCGCTCGAGCTCGTCGGGGTCGATCGACTTCGGCACGAACCCGCGCACGCCGGCGCTCAGCGCCCGCCGCAGCACACCGGGTCGCGCGTGCCGGGTCAGCAGCACGACCGCCTGCTCGGGGCGACGGGCGAGGATCTCCGTCGCGGCGTCGATGCCGTCCATGCCCGGCATCTCGAGGTCGAGCAGCACGACGTCGGGCTCGTGCTCGCCGGCGAGACGCACGGCCTCGGCCCCGTCGCCGGCCTGCGCGACGACCTCGATGCCGTCGCCGAGGTCGAGCAGCGCGGCGATCGACCGCCGCAGCAGCGTCTCGTCGTCGGCGAGCAGCACCCGGATCATGCGCGCCCCCCGGTGGCGACGCCGGGCCCGGGAGCGAAGGAGGCGCGGGTCGCCCCCGCGAGACCGCCCGCCCCCGCCGACGCCGCCCTCGCCTCGAGTCGGAACACCCCGTCGTGGTGGCTCGTGGTCACCGAGCCCCCGATCTCCGCGAAGCGCTCGCCGAGGCGGGCGAGTCCGCTGAGCAGACGCGGCGCCTCGCCGGCGCCGTCGTTCTCGACCACGACGGTGTCGTCTCGCAGTCGGATGGTCACGTGCTCGGGCTGGGCGTGGCGCAGCAGGTTCGTCGTCGCCTCGCGGACGGCGTGCCCGAAGAGGTCGTCGGCGGGGTGCCCGACGGGCGGGGCGCCGTCGACGACCAGGTCGATGCTCGCCGCCCGGATCAGCTCGGTCGAGTTGGCGAGCTCGCCGGCGAGGGTCAGGGTGCGCTGGCCGTAGGCGAGGCGCCGGGTCTCGGCGATGGTCTGCACGATCAGCTGCTCGGCCTCGCGGAGGTGGCGCCGCGCCTCGGCCGGGTCGCGGTCGAGCGTCTTGTCGGCGAGCTGCAGCTGGAGGCGGCTGACGTGCAGGGCCTGACCCTGGATGTCGTGCAGATCCACCGAGAAGCGGTAGCGCTCTCGCACGACGGCCAGCTCGGCCGTCGTCTCGCGGGCGGCCTCGATCTCGAGGTACAGGTCGAATCCGTACCGGTTCAGGCGGTAGACGAGGTAGATCGCCGCCATCGTCACGACGACGACCGCGATCGAGACCGGCAGGACGACGGGTCGCGCGCCGGGGCCCGCGACGAGCAGCGGCGCCACCGCGACGCCCACGGCGGCGGCCAGCCACCGCCACGAGGTGAAGGGCGGGGTCGTGGTCACGAGACCGACCGAGACGCCGAAGAACAGCAGGAGCGTCAGGTTCTGCTCGGCGAGGTGGGCGGCCCACCAGAGCGCGGCGGACGACGCGAGAGACAGGGTCGCGAGCCACCACGGCGCCCCGCGCTCCCAGAAGACGGAGTGCGCCGCCACCGCGACCGAGACCGCGACGACGGCGACGACCAGCCAGGCCGGCGCCCCCTCGGTCGTCAGCGCCGCGACGTAGAAGACGGCCATGAACGCGACCAGCGCCACGAACGACCCGGTGACGTACCGCCGCATCCGCGTCAGCGCGGGCAGGCGGTCGGGGGTGCGGCGGGGCATGGGTCCACGGTAGCGACAGCCCCCGACACCCGTCAGCACGCGATGTCATGCCCCGACGTGACGGATGTCACGCCGAGAGGGTGGCAGGTCGGCACTACCGGGCGCCCGCCCCTCCCGGCATCGTCGAGGTCATGACGAACTCCACCGACACCACGCCCCGGCCCGCCGTGACGCACGACCCCCGTGACGGGTCGGACGTCGTGATCTCGACCAGCGGTCTGACCTGCACGTACGGCGACTTCACGGCCGTCGGCGGCGTCGACCTCACGGTGCGGCGCGGCGAGCTCTACGCTCTGCTCGGCACGAACGGCGCCGGCAAGACGACCACCCTCGAGGTGCTCGAGGGCCACCGGGCGGCCGACGGCGGCACCGTCGAGGTGCTCGGAGGCGACCCGACCGACCGCTCCCGTACCCGACGCCGCCTCGGCATGATGCTGCAGGACAGCGGCCTGGCCCCCGAGCTCACGGTCCGCGAGAGCGTGCTGCTCACGGGGGCGATCTCGGGCCGCGACGACGACGTCGACCGCGTGCTGGGTCTCGTCGGCATCGACCACAAGGCGCGGTCGCGCGTCGCCCAGCTCTCGGGGGGCGAGCGCCGTCGCGTCGACTTCGCGGCCGCCGTCTGGGGCACCCCCGAGCTGGTCTTCCTCGACGAGCCGACGACGGGGCTCGACCCGGCGGCCCGCGACGCCCTCTGGGACGTCGTCACCGAGCTGCGGGAGGCGGGGGTCACCTTCGTGCTGACCACGCACTACCTCGAGGAGGCCGCCGACAACGCCGACCGCATCGGACTCATGCACGCGGGCACGATACGCCGCGAGGGCACCGTGGCCGATCTCACCGCCGGCAGCACGACCAGCATCCGCTTCGTCGCCCCCGGCCCGCTCGACGAGCTCCCCCTGCGGGTCGCCCGCACCGAGAACGACCTCGTCGTCGTCGAGACCGACTCGCCGCAGCGCGATCTCACCCGGCTGATGACCTGGGCGGCCGAGGCCGATCGGCGTCTGGAGCGGCTGACGGTGCACCAGTCGGGACTCGACGAGGTGTTCCGCGAGCTGAGCCGCGCCTCCTAGGCCCCCTCCGACCGACCCTCCCGAAAGGACCCCTCATGACCACCGCCACCACCGCCCGTCCGTCCGAGTCCCCGGCGACGCCGTCGCGTCGCTCGGGCCCGGTCGCCATCGCCGTCGCCGAGCTGCGGATGCTCGTCCGCAACCGCACCGTCGCGCTCTGCGCGCTGTTCCTGCCCCTCGCCTTCGGGGCGCTGACCTTCGCGTTCGGCTCGTACGGCACCGGGGGCATGCTGGCCGGCGTGCAGATCATCGGCATGCTCGGACTCGGCGTCTACGTCACGGCGACGACGACCCTCGCCGCCCGGCGGCAGTCGCTCCACCTCAAGCGGCTGCGCAGCGGCTCCGTCTCGGACTCGGGCATCATCGGCGGACTCGTCCTGCCGATCGTGGCCGTCAGCCTCGCGCAGCTCGTCATCGTGCTCGGGGTGCTGGCCGTCCAAGAGCCCCCGGCCCACCTCGGTCTGCTCGTCGTCGCCGTGCTCGTCGCCGAGGTGATGTTCGCCGCGTTCGCCCTCGCCACGGCCGGCTTCAGCACGTCGCCCGAGCACGCCCAGTACACGACCATGCCGATCTACCTCATCACCCTCGGCGTCGCCATCTGGTGGACGATCACCGGCGCCGACGACCTGCTCTGGCTCAAGAGGATCCTGCCGGGCGGTGGACTGATGGAGCTCATCGTCCTCGCCTGGAACGGCGGCGACCTCGGGCTGCTGCCGGTGCTGCTCGCCCCGACGCTGCTCTGGGCCGCCGTGGCCGTCGCGGCCGCCGTGCGCATGTTCCGCTGGGAGCCCCGCCGCTGAGCCCGCTCCCCGCTCCCCCGCGTCCGTGAGTCGAGACACGCCGCGCCGCCCCCGAGCCCGCGGCGTGTCGTGACTCATCACCGGGCACGGGCGCGCGGAGCCGGGTGCAGGCCGGGCTCAGACCCGGGCGCGCGCGACGGCCGGCACCCCGACCGCGATCGAGCCGGCCGGCACGTCGCGCGTGACGACAGCGTTGGCGCCGACGATGCTGTCGTCGCCCACCGTGACGCCACCGAGCACGGCGGCCCCGGCACCGACCATCACGCCCCGACCGAGGGTGGGGTGCCGGCGACCGAGCGCGCCTCCTCGGCCCTTGCCCCCCAGGGTCACGCCGTGGAACAGCGTGCAGTCGTCGCCGACCACCGCGGTCTCGCCGATCACGACTCCCATGCCGTGGTCGATGAACAGCCGCCGACCGACCAGCGCACCGGGGTGGATCTCGACCCCGGTCGCGGTCCGGGCGAGCTGCGACAGCACGCGGGCAGCGAACCGTGCACCGAGGAGGCGCGGCGCACCTTCCGCACGCCACAGCCGCGAGGTCACGCGATGCGCCCACACCGCGTGCAGCCCCGAGTAGACGAGGGCGGTCTCGAGCCGCCCCCGAGCCGCGGGGTCGCGTCGCCGGACGGTGTCGAGGTCCTCCCGCAGGCGGGCGACCAGGTGCATGCTAGGCGCCTGCGAGGTCCTGGAAGAGCACCGTCGACAGGTACCGCTCACCGGTGTCGCAGACGATCGCGACGATGCGCTTGCCGGCGTTCTCGGGGCGCTTCGCGATCTCGAGTGCGGCGTGCATGATCGCGCCCGACGAGATGCCCGAGAGGATCCCCTCCTGGGTCGCGAGGTCGCGGGCGACGCGCAGGGCGTCGTCGAGCTCGACGGGGAACACCTCGTCGATCTGCGATCGGTCGAGCACCTCGGGCACGAAGTTCGCGCCGATGCCCTGGATCTTGTGCGGCCCGGCCTTGCCCTCGCTGAGCAGCGGCGAGTCGGCGGGCTCGACGGCCACGACCTTCACGCCGGGCACCTGCTCGCGCAGCACGCGGCCGACGCCGGTGATGGTGCCGCCGGTGCCGACGCCGGCGACGAAGAAGTCGATGCGCCCGTCGGTGTCGCGGAGGATCTCGGGCGCGGTCGTCGTGCGGTGGATCTCGGCGTTCGCCTCGGTCTCGAACTGCTGGGCCCAGATGGCGTTCTCGGTCTCGTCGACGATCTGCTTGGCGCGCTCGACGGCGCCGCGCATCCCCTCGGGCCCGGGGGTCAGCACGATCTCCGCGCCGTAGGCCTTCATGACGGTGCGGCGCTCGACGCTCATCGTGTCGGGCATCGTGACGATCACCTTGTAGCCGCGAGCCGCGCCGACGAGGGCGAGCGAGATGCCGGTGTTGCCGCTCGAGCCCTCGACGATCGTGCCGCCGGGCTTCAACGCTCCCGACTTCTCGGCCGCATCGACGATGGCGACGCCGAGCCGGTCCTTGACGCTGGCGCCCGGGTTGTAGAACTCGAGCTTCGCGAGGATCTCGGCACCGCCCTCGTCGGCGAGACGGTTGATCTTGACGAGCGGCGTGTCGCCGAATGCGGACGTGATGTCGGCGTGGATTCCGGGCATGCGAGCCTCTTCCGTGAGCGATGTCTGTGCGTGCGGATCGAACCCTCATCCTAGGTCGGCCCCCTGCGCCACCGCCCCACCATGACGCCACGTGATGGACACGACGCCATCTTTACTTCTGGCGTCGTGCCCACATCCTGGCGTTATGGCGAGGACGCAGCGGCACCCCCATGTCGCGCAGCGTCGAGGCGAGCGGAGCGAGGAGGGCGACGTCGTCCGAGTCGCACCGCCCGATGGCCCTGACCCCGCCCGTGCGCAGCACCCGTCGCTCTCGCATCTTCTCGGCTCGGATCACGGCCGACGGAGCCCTTCCGCCCCGCATGGCCTCGTCGTCGTACTTCACGTTGCCGTCGAACTCGAGCGCGACGTCGCCCAGCACGAAATCGCACCTGCCCGCGAGGCCCTGACCGTCGTAGAACTCGACCTGCATGAGCGGCTCGGGCGCGCCGACCGTCAAGAGCGCCAGTCGACAGAGGGACTCGCCCCCGTTCTCGGCCCAGGGGGTCGCGAACTCGACCACCCTCCGGGCTGCGACGAGACCGCGGGTGCCACGAGACGCCTCGATCCTCTCGAGCAGGACGCCTCGGGTGAGATCGGCGGCCGCCTCGACCCGCTCCCGTCGCTGCTCTCGGTTCGGAGGCCACGCTGCAGGCCCCGGCGAGAAGGCCCCCGCTCGGAGCGCCTCTCGTCGCAGGAGCGCGTCGACGCAGAGGACGGCGTCGGCGAAGGAGGCGCGGCGTGCGACGTCGATGGCGGTCCGGTGCTCGGAGGTGACGAGGAGCCCGTCGATCTCGACGACGTCGCCGGGGGCGACGGGCCCCGCATGGCGGACCACTCGCTCGCTCACCTGAGTCCGGGTCCGCCGCGGGTCGATGACGTGGACGGGGCCACGTGGCACTGGGCAGCCCGTGCAAGACGGCGGCCGACGAGTGCGAGGCGATCGCGCCCGGAGCTAGTCGCGACATGACGGCGTGGACGGTCAAGCGATGCCGTGCACGCGGATCGAGCGCGTGCCACGCCGCGGACTCGACGAACACCCCGGGGTGCAGGGTCTCGAGGTGTCCGCGTCGCGCGTCACGACGCAGGGCCGCGGCCTCGCGACTCTGCGAGCCGTGTGTCGCGGCGAAGATCAGCGGAGGCAGGGGGTCGGTCACCCGGCCAGCCTGCCCGGGCGCCGTCCGGACGACACGTGCACCGCTCCTCCTCGGGGACGAGCACCCCACCCGGATCAGCTAGGGGAGGACGCGTCTACGAGACCTGTTAGCACCACCACGCCAAAAGGTGGACACGACGCCGGTCTTAAACCTGGCGTCGTGTCCACCTCCTGGCGTCGAGCGCGGCGGCGGCTAGGCGCCGGTCACCTTGCCGGGGTTGAACACCCGCCCCGGGTCGGCCGAGTCGAACAGCCCCTGCATGACGGCGACACCCTCGGGCGAGACGTCCTGAGACATCCACGGCTGGTGCTCGAGGCCCACGCCGTGGTGGTGCGACACCGTCGCGCCGGTGTCGATGAACGCCTGCTGGATGGCGTGCTTGACGACGTCGTACTCGGCCTCTGCGTCGGAGCCGTGCTCGAAGGCGAAGGTGAAGTACAGGCACGCCCCCGAGTGGTACGAGTGCGACAGGTGGCCCATGATCCAGCCCTGCTTGCCGATCTGGTCGAAGGCCTGGTTGGCAGCGGCGTACACGCGCGACGACACGTCGCGCAGCTTCGACCAGGGTGCGGCGGTCTCGCTGACGTCGGCCGCGCCTCCGTGGTCCATGAAGAAGTCGCGCAGGTAGGGCGTGTCGAACTTCTTCTGGTCGTACAGCTTGCCGGGGCCCTTGCCGACGCTCATGCCGCGGTTGGCCTTGACGATCTTCGCGACCGTCTTCTGGGTCTGGGCGACGTGCTCGGGGCTGCCCTCGTAGCCGATGAACGACAGGCACATCGCGTCGACGTCCCAGCCCTTGGCCTTCAGCACCTTCGGCAGTGCGTCGTTGACTATCTTCGAGATGCCCGTGCTCGCCTTCGAGGTGGCGAACGAGAACGCCGTCTCGTGCGCGTCGCTGACGCGGGTGACCGAGGGGTGCGCGTCGCTCTCGGCGATCGCCTGCATCGCCGCGAGGCCGTCGTGCCACGACGGGAACAGGTAGGCGAGGATCTCGCGCTTCTCGGGCAGGCGGTGCACCTGCGCGGTGACCTCGGTGATGACGCCGAGACGCCCCTCCGACCCGATGATCATCTCGCGCAGCGACGGCCCGGTCGACGCGCTCGGCACGGCGCGGATCGACAGGATGCCGCCGGGGCGGACGACCCGCAGGCCCTTGGTGATGTCGGCGATGTCGCCGTACTTGTCGCTCTGCATGCCGGACGAGCGGGTGGCGACCCAGCCGCCCATGGTCGAGTGGGTGAAGCTGTCGGGGAAGTGCCCGAGGGTCCAGCCGCGGGCGTTCAGCTGCTCTTCGAGGTCGGGGCCCTGGCCGCCGGCCTGGATGCGCGCGAGTCCGCTGTCTTCGTCGATGTCGAGCACCTTGTCGAGGCGCCCCATGTCGAGCGAGATGACCGTGCGGGTCTCGGCCGGCAGCGGCTCGAGGCTGCCGACGATGTTGCTGCCGCCGCCGAACGGGATGAGCACGAGGTCGGAGGCGACGGCGAGGTCGACGATGCTCTGCACCTCGGCCTCGTCGGCCGGGTAGACGACGACGTCGGGCACCCGCTCGAGGATCCCCGCGCGGATGCGGATCAGGTCGCGGATGCTCTTGCCGTAGGTGTGCACGACGCGGTCGTGGTCGTCGCGGGCCACGGCGCCGGGGCCGACGATCTGCTCGAGCGACTCGACCACCTCGGGGGCGGCGATCGACGCGGGCACCACGAGGTCGGCGAAGTCGAGCCCGGTGTCGTGGCCCTGCGACAGCTCGACGCCCACGATCTTCTTGACGAAGGGGGCGAAGCCCGGCTTGTCGTGGTGGTGGAAGGCGACGCCCTCGACGCCCCAGCCCCACCACTTCATGTGCTTCACGTCTACGACGGTGTCGCTCTTCTGCTGCTGGACGTCGGTCACCGGTGTGCTCCTTCGGACGGGTTGTCAGGCCCCAGGATACGGGCCGTGTTGGCGTCGCGGAGACGCAGGACCTCGGCGCGGACGCGCAGCGAGAAGGCCGCCGCGCCTTCGCCCTCGGCGGGCAGCATGGGGTCGCCGAACGCGACGCCCACGGGCAGCCGGCCGGGTCGCGGCCAGTTCGCCCCGCGCGGGTGCGCGATGTGCGCCCCGATCAGCGCGAGCGGCACGACCGGCACGTCGCAGGCGACCGCGAGCGCCGCGGCACCTGGCTTGAAGTGCCCCACCGTGCCGTCTTTCGAGCGCGTCCCCTCGGGGAACACCAGCACGGGGTAGCCCCGCTGCAGCAGCGACTTCGCGCTGACGGTCGGCTGGCCCGACCGACCGCGGGCAGCGGCTCGGGCGGCGGCCCGGCGGCGGGCCGAGCTCTGCGGCGTCGACCCCGCGGAGGCACCGGCCGAGGAGGCGCGGGTCGCGTCGGCCGCGGAGGCGGGAGTCCCCGAGCCCCGCTGCACCGGGAACGCGTTGAAGAAGAGCTCGGTCAGCTGACGCCGCCAGGGCACGTCGAAGAAGTAGTCGGCCGCGGCGCCGGTCGCGAGGTAGCGGGCGAGGCGTCGGGGCAGCGCGCCGAGGATGAGCGGGGCGTCGAGGTGACTGGAGTGGTTCGCGACGACGACGAAGCCGCCCGAGAGCCCGTCGAGGCGGTCGCGGTCGATGACGGTGACATCGGTGATCGACCAGATGGTCGGCTTCAGGACCATCCGCTGCGCGACGTAGCGCGCCATGGCGTGCCGTCGGGAGCTGAAGCGGTCGCGCGCGTCGCTGGCCACGTCGCCGGCGCGCTGCGCGACGGCGTCCGCCCGCTGGGCGACGGCGTCGAGACGCGGGCGCTCCGGACGCGGGGCGTCCTGCCGCGGGGCGTCCTGCTGCGGCTCGTCGTCGCGCGGGCGATCTTGCCGGTCGCGGGGGCTCACGGCTCGACGGGCTTCCGACGACTGGACGAGATCTTCGCCGACGCCGCGCGCACGGCGCTCCGCGGAGCGTGCCGCACCAACCAGAAGAGCGCCCGGTACCGAACCGTGGGCATGGAGACCACCTTGCCTTTGTCGACGTCGCGCAGACACGCGGTCACGAGGTGTTCGGCGCTGAGCCACAACGCGTTGGGTATCGACGACGACCTGATGCCGGCGCGCTGATGGAACTCCGTGCGGACCCAGCCGGGCAGCAGCGTCGTGACGCCGACGCCGGTGCCCTGCAGCTCGACCGAGAGGCTCTCGCCGAACGACGTCGCCCACGCCTTGATGGCGCTGTACCCGCCCATGGTCATGAAGCCGGCCGTGCTCGAGACGATCACGATGCGACCGCGTCCGCGACCGCGCATGGCGCGGGCGCCGGCGCCCGACAGCACCAGCACGGCCCGGCACATGACCTCGAACGCGGCGTCGTGCGCGGCGACGTCCGTGGACGACAGCGGCGTGTGCACGCCGAAGCCGGCGTTGTTGACCAGGAGGTCGATCGGCGCCGCCTCGTCCTCGAGTCGGGCGGCGACCCGGTCGACGTCGGCGCGGTCGCCGAGGTCGGCCGCGAGGACCTCCACGCGACGACCGAGCGCCCGCAGCTCGGTCGCCGTGGCGTCGAGTCGTGGGAGGTCTCTCGCGACGAGGACGAGGTCCCAGCCGCGACGGGCGAGTTGGCGGGCGAATTCGGCTCCGATGCCGGACGTGCCCCCGGTGACGAGCGCTGTTGCCATGCCGCTTACGATACGGTCTGTAGGGCTCGCGACGTGCATCGTGCCCGAACCACCACACGAGAGCGTCACGAGAGGATCGCAGGCCTTGTCCACCCCGAGTGACCCCTACGACACCACCGACTTCGACATCCGCGAGTTCACCCTCACGGCCCAGGGCGCCTTCCGCGGCGAGCTCGAGCTCGACTCGTTCGCCACGGCGCCCCTCGGCGACGACACCCTCCGCCTGCTGCGCCACGTCGGGCGGCTCGAGAGCGCCACGATGGAGCACCTGCGCAACCTGCTCGTCACCGCGACCCACAAGGACGCCCGCGTCACGGCCTTCCTGGTCACCTGGGCCTTCGAGAAGTTCTGGATCGCCGACGCGATCGACGCTGTGCTCGAGTCGCACGGGCAGCCCCGCCTCAAGGAGGTCGACGAGGGTCCCCGCCGGCACAGCCCGTCCGAGGCCGTCGAGCGCCGCGGCCCGATCACGCGCGCCATCGAGGCCATGGGCAAGGGAGTTCCGATCGTCGCCGTGCACATGACCACCGGCCTCGTCGACGAGTGGGTCATGGCCGACGCCTACGACGTCCTGGTCGAGCGCGCCTCCGACCCGGCTCTGACGGCCGTCGTCGACCGCATCCGCGCCATCAAGTCGCGGCACGAGCGCTTCTTCGGCATCGAGTCGCGGTGGCGTCTCGACGACTCGCCCCGCGCGGTCAAGCAGACCCGCGCCTCCCTGTCCACCGCGGTGCTGCCGATCGGCGCGATCGAGCGGGCCGACTCCGAACGGACCCTCTTCGACGCGCTCGTCTACGGCGGGGCCGAGGGGCACCTCAGGGCCGACGCCGTCGGCGAGCGGGTCGCAGCACTGCCCGGCCTCGACTCCACGATCGGTTCCGCCGTCACACGAAAGCTCACCGCATGACCACCGCACTGCCCCCGTCCGTCCCCGGCTCGACCGAGGCGAGCCTGGGTTCCGCCCATGTGCTGCTCACCGGCGGCACCGGCTTCGTCGGCCAGGCGATCCTCGAGCGACTGCTCTCGACGCACCCCGACACCACCGTCACACTGCTGATCAGGCCCAAGGCGGGCACCCCGGCGCTCGGTCGACTGCGGCACCTGCTGAAGAAGCCGGTGTTCGCGACGTGGCGCGACCGCGTCGGGCCGGCCGAGGTCGAGCGCGCGCTGACCGAGCGCCTGCGCGTCATCGAGAGCGGACTGGGCTCGCTGCCCGAGCTGCCCGCCGACCTCGACGTCGTCATCCACAGCGCGTCGACCGTCTCGTTCGACCCGCCGATCGACCAGGCCTTCGACACGAACGTCGGCGGAGCCGTCGGTCTCTACGAGGCGCTCGGCCGTGCAGGTGGCGACCCGCACGTCGTACACGTCTCGACCGCGTACGTCGGTGGCATCCGCAAGGGCGTGTTCCCCGAGGCCGCGCTCACCCACGACGTCGATTGGCGTGCCGAGTACGCCGCCGCCCGCGACGCCCGCGCCCGGGTCGAGGCGGCCTCGCGTCAGCCCGAGACGCTGCGCCGGTTCCTCGCCGAGGGTCGCATCGGTCACGGCAAGACCGGCCCGCAGGCCGTGTCGACCGCAGCCGAGGAGGCGCGGGTCGCCTGGGTCGCCGCCCGTCTCGTCGACTACGGCCGCACCCGGGCCGAGACCCTCGGCTGGACGGACGTCTACACGCTGACCAAGGCCTTCGCCGAGCGCGCCGCCGAGGAGCTCTGGGCCGAGAAGGGCCACCGCCTGTCGGTCGTGCGGCCGGCCATCGTCGAGAGCGCCCTCCGGCACCCGTTCCCCGGCTGGATCGACGGCTTCAAGGTCGCCGACCCGCTGATCATGTCGTACGCCCGCGGGCTGCTGCCCGAGTTCCCGGGGGTGCCCGACAGCGTGCTGGACATCGTGCCGGTCGACTTCGTCGTGAACGTGATCCTGACGGTCGCGGCGAACCCGACCCGCGCCTCCTCGGTGCCGGTCGAGTCGGCGGCCGGCGACGCACCCGCGGGCGACGCCCAGTACTTCCACGTCGCGTCGGGCAACAGCAACCCGTTCCCGATCCTGCGGATGTTCGAGAACCTCAACACGTTCTTCACCGCGAACCCGCTGCCGCGCGACGAGCACACCTCGATCCCGGTCCCGACCTGGAACTTCCCGGGGGTGCGCAAGGTCGAGGGCGCCATCCGCATGAAGCAGCGGACGAACGACCTGCGCGAGAAGGTGCTGACGCGGCTGCCGTCGAACGCCCGCACGCGCACGGCCCTGACGGCCGTGCAGACGCGCCGCGCCGACCTCGAGTCGCTGCAGAGCCTGACCGATCTCTACCGGCACTACGTGCAGTCCGAGATCATCTTCGACGACCGCCGCACCCGCGCCCTGCACGCCGGTCTGCCCGCGGGGTCGCCCGAGAGCATCGGCTTCGACGTCACCGACATCGACTGGGAGGACTACTTCCAGACGGTGCACTTCCCGTCGATCACGGCGATGACGCGAGCCTTCTCGGTGCGCCCCGCCGCCACCGGGGCGGTCGCCGACACGAAGGCGCTCCCCCGCCGCGACGACGTCGTCGCCGTCTTCGACCTCGAGGGCACCGTGCTCGACTCGAACATCGTCGAGCAGTACCTGTGGGTGCGCTCGAACGGGTTCCGCAAGGCGGCCTGGCCGGGCGAGGTCGCGAGTCTGCTGACCGGCCTGCCCGCGTACCTCCGGGCCGACGCCCGCGACCGCGGCGAGTTCATCCGCTCGTTCCTCCGGCGGTACAGCGGCATGCCCGTCTCCCGTCTGCAGAACGTCGTGTCGTCGACCGGCTACGCCGAGACCGTCCGCCGGCACACCCTGCCCGACGCCCTGGCCCGCATCGCCGAGCACCGCGCCGCCGGTCACCGCACGGTGCTGGTCACGGGGTCGATCGGCAGCCTCGCGGCGCCGCTCGCCTCGCTCTTCGACGAGGTCGTCGCGAGCACGATGCACTCGCGCGACGGCGTCTACACGGGTTACCTCGCCCAGCCGCCGCTCGTCGACGAGGCCCGGGCGGCCTGGCTCTCGCAGTACGCGAGCGAACTCGGAATCGACCTCGCAGGCTCGTACGGATACGGTGACTCTCACGCCGACCTCGTCTGGCTCGAGCTCCTCGGCAACCCGTCCGCTGTGAATCCCGACGCCAATCTCGCACGCGAAGCGCTCCGAAGAAGATGGAGCATCCGCGATTGGAATCGTGGCGGCAACTCAGCGAAAGGAGATGGAGGCAGGGCCTGACGCCCGCGCCTCCTGAACACGGCATGGCATTCGACATCGACAAATTCGCCGCGACGAGCGAGCGGATCACGTGGGACGACCTCGACCTCGACCACTTCAAGCAGAACCCGCTGTCGGCCGACTCGCTGCGCACGCTCCGGTACATGGCCGACGTCGAGTACCACACGGTCTGCTACACGCGTGATCTGCTGACTACCCCCTCGCACAAGGAGGACGACGTCTCGACCTTCATGACGATGTGGAACCGCGAGGAGTTCTGGCACGGCGAGGCCCTCGCCGCCATCCTCGAGGTGCACGGCGTCAAGGTCGACTACGACCAGCTGCGCGCCAACCGTCTGAAGCTCGGCTGGCGCGACCGCCTCGACCCCGTCAAGCAGGGTCTGCTCGGCAAGTTCGTCGGCTCCGACTTCGTCGCCGTGCACATGTCGTGGG
The DNA here is from genome assembly GCF_034045305.1 of Frigoribacterium sp. CFBP9029. Lineage (NCBI taxonomy): Bacteria > Bacillati > Actinomycetota > Actinomycetes > Micrococcales > Microbacteriaceae > Frigoribacterium > Frigoribacterium sp. CFBP9029. The sequence goes on along the minus strand of NZ_JAXCWB010000005.1, from coordinate 14,225 downwards.
GCGCCGCGAACGAGTACTCCGCCGTCGCGGCCTACAAGCGCATGGCCGAGCTCGAACAGGACCCGGTGCTCGCCGAGCTGCTGCGTCGCATCGCCAAGCAGGAGGCGCGGCACGTGGCCTTCTACGTCTCGCAGGCCCGAGAGCGCCTGCTCAAGAGCAAGAAGGCTCAGAAGCTGACCCGGTTCCTGCTGTCGAAGGTCTGGGCTCCCGTCGGCTCGTCGATCATGGAGCTCGACGACGTCAAGTTCGTCTTCGGTCAGCTGATGAGCGGCGTCGACGGTCGCAAGGCCGCCGCGAAGCTCGACCAGAACATCTCGAACCTGCCCGGCATGAGCGGGCTGACGATCTTCCAGAAGGCCCTCGACGGCCTCGGGGTCCGAGCGGACGCCGGTGCCTCGACCGGTGCCGGTTCGGTCGCCACCGCGTGAAGACCAGTCACCTGAGGCACTTCCTCGTGGCCGCCGAGGTGCTGCACTTCCCGGTCGCGGCCGACAAGCTCGGCATCTCGCGGCAGAAGCTCGAGTCGTCGATCGAGGCGCTCGAGCTCGAGTTCGGTCAGAAGCTGTTCGACCGCGACGCGTCGCCCTACCGCCTGACGAAGGCGGGGCAGGCGGCGATCGTCGTCGCCGAAGAGGAGCTGGCCAGCCCCTCGACCCCGCCGCCGCCGCCTGCTCCCCCCGGCGGCGGCAAGGCGAAGGCGAGCAAGGGCAAGGGTCGGACCCCCGCGGTCAAGGGTCAGCCCAAGCCGTTCAAGAAGCGTCAAGGGCGCTGACGCGCAGTTCGCGTTGCACGGCGAGAGCCAGCTCGCGCAGCAGCACCAGATCGACGCCTTCGACGCCCCGGGGCTCGGCGTCGACCACGCACAGCGCTCCGATGCGGACCCCGTCGTCGGTCTCGATCGGATGCCCGGCGTAGAACCGGACGGAGGGGTGCGACACGAAGCGGTCGTCGCGCCACGCGTCGGGCACGACAAGGGGTCGCCCGCTGCGGATCGTGTGGGCGCAGAACGAGTCGACGACGGGCATCTCGGTGAGTGACGACCCCGAGACGGCCTTGTTCCAGTGCCGGTCCTCGGTGATCAGCGAGAAGGCGGCGCCCTGCGCCCCGAGCAGGGTCCGAGCCCGCTCGACGATGTCGTCGAATCTCTTCTCGGCGGGCGTGTCGAGCAGCCCCAGCGATCGGATCGCCTCGACGCGGCGATCGACGCTCTGCGGTGCATGACGGGAGGCACGGGCCCCCTGTCCGTCGGCCACGCCGATGTCCACGATCGGCGCCGCGACCTCGGCGAGGGCTGCACCCCACGCCTGATACCGAGCGGTGTCGCCTGAACGGTCGTCGCTTCCGCCGGGCATCTCGGGGGCCGGCATGACGCGCACAGCGGGTCGCTCCGCGCAGAGGGCCCGGGTCGTCTCGTTCAGGAGCCGCGCGTGCCGGTCGACGACACCGCCGGGCGCGGCGCCGAAGCGGGGGACGGTGCTCGGCGGCTGGATGCCCGTCACGATCACCCCGGTGGAGGGACCGGTCGCGCGATCCACCGCGTCGAGCAGTCGGGACATCCCCCGACGCCACTTCTCCGGCGGCAGCAGTCTCAGGGCGTCGCTCATCCCCAGCACGACGACCACGACGTCGTAGCCGCAGAGCTCGCGGTCCGGCAGGTGGTCGGCGGCGGTCGCGACCGTCATGTCGGCGTCGGCGAACGCGTCGACGTCGACGCCGCGACCGGTCAACGCCGACAGGCTCCGGGCCAGATGCCCGGGGATGGCGAGGTCGTGGCAGCGGACACCCCAGCCGACGGCCGGGCCGTTGCCGAAGACGAGCACCCGGTCGGGGTCGACGCCCGGTGCGTGCACGTGCGGAGAGTCGTCGGGCCGAGGGCGGGTCGTGAGGTCGTCGACCACCCGGTATCGACCGCGGAAGAACGGTCGGAGCGCACGGGCGAGGATGCTCGTCATTCTCTGCTCCTCCGACACCCGGAGCGACCGGGTCGGTCTCCTCGCGGCAGGGCGGTGACCCTGCATTCGTAGCTAACGACTATCCGCGCCCAGCGCAGACGACTCAACCCCCAGTCGGGGGCGCATACCGCCGGTCGCCCAGAGCGGCGAGGTCGTCGCCGAGCCCCGCGAGGCGCGAGGCCCTGTCGTCGCGGTAGTCGTCGTCGACGACGACCTGCCGCGCCCTGACGCGGGTCACGACGGCCGACCCGACGTCGCCCCAGGCGCGTTCGACGGCGGACGCCACGATGCCGTCGACGTAGTCGGCGTCGTCGCGGAGCTCGTCGAGGCGGTCGGCCACGCCGACGTAGGCGTTCTCACGGAACCAGAGCGTGCCGTCGTCGCCCGGTCGGTAGTCGTGCTGGTGACGCGAGCGACCACGGGCCCGCAGGGCCTTCGACCGTTCGCCGGCGATGCGGGTGTTCTGCGCCCGCTGCTCTTCGGCGAGGCGGTGCAGGGTGCGGCGGACGGCGGCGGCCGTCTCGTCGTGGTCGAAGGTCTCGCCGTCGCGGAGCGCGTGCACGACGATGCGGTTCGCCACCGTCACGACGGCGGCGGCCCGGGCGATGAGCAGGGCCTCGCCCACGGCACGATCGAGCGCGCCCTGGTCGACCGGTGCCGGCGTCGACGTCGCCGTCTCGCTGCGCGTCTTCCCCCACTTCATGGCGGGACTCCCTCTCGTCGTGCGGACTGGCGTCGAGTCGAGCAGAGTCGACCTCCCTCATTAAAGACCTCCCGCCCCGGGCCGGCGGACCGGTTCGGGGCGGGAGGTCGACGGGACGGCCGCGGGGCGAGACGTCGGCCGACCGGGCTCAGCTGTCGGCGGGTCGCTCCGACGACGCGGCGGTCGTCAGCTCGCGGACGAAGTCGTCGAGGTCGTCCGGGGTCCGCGACGTGACGAGGGTGAAGCCCTCCTCGACGTCGGTGATCACCGAGGCGTCCGTCCACGACCCTCCGGCGTTGCGGATGTCCGTCGTGAGCGACGGGAACGACGTCAGCTGCTTGCCTTTGACCAGGTCGGCCTCGACGAGCAGCCACGGGCCGTGGCAGATCGCGGCGATGGGCCGGCCCGAGGCCGCGAACGACGAGGCGATCGAGACCGCCCCCGCGTCCTGCCGGAGCGTGTCGGCGTTGATGGTGCCGCCGGGCACGAGCAGCAGGTCGAACTCGGAGGCGTCGACCTCCTCGATGGTCGTGTCGGGCCGGACCGCCTCGCCCGGGTCTTTGTCGCCGACGAGCGTCTCGACGGGCGCGGTCGACTGGGCGGCGACCACGACCGTGGCGCCCGCGTCGCGGAGCGCGCGCGTCGGGACGACGAGCTCGTCCTGCTCGACGCCGTAGTTGGTGACGATCGCGAGTACGCGACGTCCGGTGAGATCCGTGCTGGCCATGGGGCTCCTCCTTCAGGCCCGCTGCGGCGGGCCGATCGATGACCCGTCCCGTCTACGCCCCGAGGCTGAGCCGCCGCTCTGCGAGGTGTCCCCCGGGATCACGCGCGCTGCCCGACGTCGTCGACCCGCGCCTCCTCGGCCCGGTCAGCTGGCCAGCAGCGCCCGCGCAGTGCCCTCGTCGATGATCAGGTCGGTCACCAGACCGGCGGCGAGCGTCCCGCGGACGGCCGCCACCTTGGCGGTGCCGGCGACGACGCAGACCCGTCTCGGCACTCGGCGGATGGTCGCGAGGTCCGGCCCGCTGCCCCGCGCGTTCAGCGCGATGTCGACCGACGAGCCGTCCTCCCGGAAGAACACCGTCGCCACGTCGCCCACGACCCGGTCGTGCTCGAGGCTCGACTGGTCGCTGTCCTCGAGGTAGGCGCCCGAGTAGACGTGGCTCGGCACGAGGGCGCCCCGCGCGCCGACGCCGAAGACGACGAGGTCCATCCGCTCGTGCAGCTCGAGCACGCGCCGGGTGCTGCGCTCGCGCCAGAGCGCGCGCTTCGTCGCCGGGTCGTCGAAGAACGCCGGCACCGGGAACTGCTGGATGACCGCGCCGTAGGCGTGCCCGAAGCGGCGGAGGATCTCGCTCGCGTACTCGATGCCCGTGGTGCGCGTGTTGGCCGCGCCGTTCAGCTGCACGATCAGCGAGTTGTGGGTCGCCTTCGGCACGAGGTAGCGGCTGATGGCGCTGAGCGTCGAGCCCCAGGCGACGCCGATCACCATGTTCGAGTCGACGTACGGCGTGAGCGTCCGTGCAGCGGACAGGGCGACGCGGTCGAGACGATCGACGTCGCTGGCCTGGTCGGGCACCGGCACGACATGGGCGACCACGCCGAAGCGGTGCTGCACGGCCTCGCCGACGACGGTCGCCTGGTCGAGCGGCGACTTGATCTGGATGTCGACCAGACCCGTGTCGCGGGCCGATTTCAGGAGGCGCGAGACCGACGAGCGGGACGTCCCCAGCTCGTGGGCGATCGCCTCCATCGTGAGGTCCTGCATGTAGTACAGGTGCGCCGCCCGCAGGGCGTCCTGCGTCTTGTCGGGCGAGAGCAGATCAGTCACGACGGCCTCCGTGCACGTTTGTGCAGATACGTTGCACCCATGGGAACACGGGTCGACGATAGACGATACCGGCGCGAGCCGCCGGCCGACCCCGTCGGACACACGCAACGCGAAAGAAGCTCCCTGTGACTGCGTCAAAGAAGACTGAACCCGCACGGCCCAACGTCGCCCGGATCATGGACCGCCCCACCGCCAAGGTCCTGGTCGTCGGCGGCGGCATCAACGGCATCGCCACGTTCCGCGACCTCGCCCTGCAGGGCGTCGACGTCGTGCTCGTCGAGCGCAACGACTACGCCTCGGGCGCCTCCGCCGCGTCGTCGCACATGATCCACGGCGGCATCCGCTACCTCGAGAACGGCGAGTTCCGACTCGTCCGCGAGAGCGTCGAGGAGCGCAACGGCCTGCTGAAGATCGCGCCGCACTACGTCAAGCCCCTGCAGACGACGATGCCGATCTTCTCGACGTTCTCGGGCATCCTGAACGCCCCGCTGCGCATGCTCACGCACAAGCAGCGCTCGACGAAGGAGCGCGGCGCGCTCCTCATCAAGGTCGGCATGACCCTGTACGACTCCTTCTCGCGCGACGGCGGCTCGGTGCCCCGTCACCAGTTCCGCACCGGCAAGGCCGCGCTGAACGACATGCCCGCGCTCAACAAGGGCGTCAAGTACACCGGCACCTACTACGACGCGTCCGTGCACGAGCCCGAGCGACTCGCCCTCGACGTGCTGAAGGACGGCCTCGCCGCCGGCGACCACGCGCGCAGCGCCAACTACGTCGAGGCGATCGGATCGCGCGACGGCGGAGTCCTGCTGCGCGACGTCGTGAGCGGCGCCGAGTTCGTCGTGAAGGCCGACGTGGTGATCAACGCCTCCGGCCCCTGGACCGACCTCACCAACGCGGCGTTCGGCGGGGAGTCCGCCTACATGGGCGGCACCAAGGGCTCGCACATCGTCGTCGACAACGCCGAGCTGCTCGAGGCGACCCGCGGTCGCGAGATCTTCTTTGAGAACAACGACGGCCGCATCGTGCTCATCTACCCGCTCAAGGGCCGCGTGCTGATCGGCACGACCGACATCGACGCCGACCCGTCGCAGCCGGCCGTCTGCACCGAGGAGGAGGTCGACTACTTCTTCGATCTCGTCAAGCACGTGTTCCCGCAGATCGACGTGACCCGCGAGCACATCGTCTACCGCTACTCGGGCATCCGTCCGCTTCCACGTCACGAGGACACCGCCCCCGGCTTCGTCTCGCGCGACTACCGGATCGTCGAGACCCCCATCCAGGGGCTCCCCTCCTCGACGGTGCTGAGCCTCGTCGGCGGCAAGTGGACGACGTTCCGCGCCCTGTCGGCGCACCTGTCGACCGAGGCCACGAACCGCCTGGGCGTCACGCGCACGGTCGACACGACCGGCATGGAGATCGGCGGCGGCAAGGGCTTCCCCACCACCGACTCCGCGCGCACCACGTGGATCGCCGCCCACGCCGACGGTCTCGACCGGGCGCAGGTCGACCGGCTGCTGACCCGCTACGGCACCCGCGCCTCCTCGGTGATCGACGTGCTGCTCGACCAGCCGTCGGAGTCGCTGGCCAGCCACCCCGAGCTGACCCGCGCCGAGATCGCGTACTTCGCTCAGCACGAAGACGCCGTGCACCTGGCCGACGTCGTCCTGCGCCGCACGAACCTCGCGTTCGTGGGCGGTGTCACGATCGAGCTGCTGACCGAGATCGCCGACGTGCTGGGCGAGGCCCTCGGCTGGGACGCCGACCGCCACGAGGCCGAGATCGCCGACACGCTCGAGGTGCTCCGCACGTCGCACGGCGTCGAGGTCGGCTCGCAGCACGTCCCCAGCGCGACGGGCACCCCCGCCGCCTCGTGACCGATGAGCGTCGGGCCCCCTGAGCCGGACCGACCGCGACCCGCACTCCCCCGAGAACCCACCCCCGCAGCCCTGCGGCGGGTGGGTTCTCGGCATCCGGTGTCGGAGGACTCGTCTAGAGTCGTTCCCACACACCCGTGATGAATGGAGCCCGCATGCCGATCCCCAGCACGCCCCCGGCCGCCGAACGGCAGCTGCTGCGCGACACGGTCCGCGCGCGCATCCGTGACGCGATCGTCGACGGCACGCTCGAGCCCGGCGAGAGACTCCACGACGAAGAGCTGATCGCCTGGCTGCAGGTCTCACGCACGCCGATCCGCGAGGCGCTCGGCGATCTGGTCCGCGCCGGCCTGGTCGAGATGGCCCCCAACCGCTACACCCGCGTCGCGACCCCGAACGCCGACGAGGCCGTCGAGTCGATCCAGACCCTGGGCGTGCTCTACGGCGGCGCGGTCCGACTCGCCGTCCCCCGCCTGTCGGCCACCGTGCTGAAGCAGATCGTCACCGCCATCGACGGCTGCCTCGTCGACCTCGAGAACGAAGACGGCCCGGCCCTCAACGCGCACGCCGTCGCCCTGTTCGCCCTCTACGTCGAGCAGTGCGGCAACGCGTCGCTGCAGAAGGTCAGCCGCGACGTCACGGACGGGCTCGCCTACAAACTGCGGGTGCCGAACATCGTCGAAGTGCTCAACTGGTCCGAGATGCCGGCGGCGTTCCGTCTGCTGCGTCAGGCGACCATCGATCGCGACCCCATCAAGGCCGAGCTGGCGGCCGAGGCGCTGCACGAGCTGCCGGGCGCACGACCCGTCGAATAGCACCCCGGCGCTGCGCGGCCCGTGCGTCCGACCGGGTGATCGGCATGGGCCGGGCCTACTACGCTTGCTCCGACCGATTGGACACCTTCGCCGTGACAGACATGAGCCTCCGGCTCCCGACGACCCGGTTCCGGGCCGTGTTCGCCCTGGGCAACCGACCCGCCGCCGCTCTGCCGGTGCCCACACTGCTGGGCAAGCCGAACCTCTACGGCGAGTTCGACGACGAGACGGGCCAGAGCACTCTCTACGTCGGCTTCGGCACCGGGCAGATCCATCTCGAGTCCGACGGTTCGAACCTCGCGTTCCACTATCACGACGCCGCCGGCGACGACACCGACATCAGCCCGTGGAACACCGCCGACACCGCGATGCTCGTCCAGTGGTCGACCCAGCTGCTGCAGGACTTCCACCGCCTGCTGCCCGGGCTGCTCGACGACGTCGACGACGCCGCGGCCTGGCACGACGTCGGGCTCGACCTCTGGGTCTGCGAGGTCGAAGAGCCCGCCAAGCTCGATCTGATCGAGGTCGACATCGAGGGCGAGCTGCTCACCCTCCCCTGGCTCGGGGCCGGGCACGTCGAGCACGACCACGTCGACGAGTCGGTGTTCGGGGCCCGAGACGGCTCCGTCGACGACGACCGCGAGCACCCGATCGCCCTGCTCTGGGCGGCCGACCCGAACTCGAGCCCCGACAGGGCCATCGCCGAGGCCTGGCTCACGCCGGGCACCGAGCAGCCCGTCACCAGGGCGCTGCCCGGCATCGACTGGGAGGCCATCGGCTGGCCGGCCGACGAGGTCCTCGCGTGGCTCGAGGGCATCTACCTGAACCACCACGTGCTGCCCGACCCGGCGGGCACCATCCTCACCGGCGTGCTCGAGCGACTGGGCGGCATCGACGGCACCGACTGAGGTTCGCCTCGCGGCAGGCCGCCTCTCGGCGGGGTGAAGCCGCGAATTCGGACTCCCGAACATCTCTGATCAGGGCTTTTTCGGTGCTCCGGCCCTCTGGGGCATGGCAGGATCGGGGGGTTCGTCGGCACCGCAGCCGCGCCTCCTCGTCTCATCGCGCCGTGCTGCGCGATCGCGCTCGCGCGCGCCCGCTGAAAGGTCGTCACCCTCGTGTCGTTCTGGACCCTCCTCCTCATCGCCGTCGGCGTCTCCGCCGACGCCTTCGCCGTGGCACTCGGCAAGGGGCTGCACATGCGGAGGTTCTCGGCCCGGAACGCCGTCGTCATCGCCCTCACGTTCGGCGCGTTCCAGGCGCTCATGCCGCTGATCGGCTGGCTGCTGGGTTCGGCGTTCGCGTCGTACATCGCCGACATCGATCACTGGATCGCCTTCGGTCTCCTCGCGCTGATCGGCGGCAAGATGCTCCACGAGGCGTTCTCGACGAAGGACGACGTCGACGAGGACACCGACCGGCTGCCGCTCCGCGAGCTGCTGGTGCTCGCCCTGGCGACCAGCATCGATGCACTGGCCGTCGGCGTGACCCTGGCCTTCCTGCCGGTGTCGATCGGCGGGGCCATCGCCGTCATCGGCGTGACGACGACCGTCTTGGCGTTCGTCGGCGTCGTCGTCGGTCGTCGGGTCGGCTCGCGTTTCGGCAAGCCCGCCGAGATCGCCGGCGGGGTCATCCTGATTCTGATCGGGCTGAACATCCTGCTCGATCACCTCGGCGTCTTCGGCTGAGGCTCAGCGGCGCCACCAGGTGTCGAACGGCGAGGCGGGCACCCGGCGCTTGTGCTCGGTCGCGAGGTAGCGCGCCTCGATCAGCTCGGCGACGTCGTCGGCGATGTCGCCGCCCTCGAGATAGGTGTCGATGTCGTCGTAGGTCAGCCCGAGGTTCGCCTCGTCGGTCTGACCGGGGGTCTCGTCGAGCAGATCGGCGGTGGGCGCCTTCTCGTAGAGACGGGCGGGGGCGCCGAGGTGGGCCAGCAGCGCCTTGCCCTGGCGCTTGCTGAGACCGGTGAGCGGCACGAGATCGACCCCCCCGTCGCCGTACTTGGTGAAGAACCCGGTCAGCGCCTCGGCCGCGTGATCGGTGCCGACCACGAGCAGCCTGCGCTCGCCCGCCAGGGCGTATTGCGCGACCATGCGGGTGCGGGCCTTGACGTTGCCCTTGGTGAAGTCGCTGAGCGCCACGTCTGTGGCGTCGGCGTAGTCGCGGGCGATGCCGTCGACACCGTGCTGGATGTTGACGGTGACGCCGTCGGACCCGGCGATGAACTGCAGCGCGAGCTGCGCGTCGGCCTCGTCGGCCTGCACCTTGTAGGGCATCCGCACGGTGACGAGCCCGGCGGAGCCGCCGTCGGCCCGGACGGCCTCGACCGCGAGCTGGCAGAGGCGCCCGGCGAGCGTCGAGTCTTGACCACCGCTGACGGCGAGCACGAAGCCGGCCGCGCCGGTCTTCGCGAGGTAATCGCGGAGGAACGCGACACGCGCCTCGACCTCGGCGGCCGGGTCGATCACGGGACGGACGGACAGCTCGGCGACGATCTCGGCCTGGAGTGCTCTCATGCCAGAACGATACCCATCACCGCCGACACTCGTGAAGCCCCGGAGCCGAGGAGGCGCGGGTCAGCTCGAGCGGCCCATCGCGATGAACGCGGCCGCGACCAGGCCGAGACCGGCGACGGTCATCGCGCTGATGAGGATGGTGAAGAAGAGCTCGGTCATGGGGGTCTCCGTCCGATCGGGTGCGGGGTCTCGGACGATCCTGTCACGGGCCGCATGGTAGAACGGTGGTCGGACCACCGAGAGGCTTCTGTGCAGTCGACCCGCACCTCCTTCCGTTCGTCGCTCGGGCTCGTGGCGGTCGTCGCGGTCGCCGTCGGGCTGGCCGGCTGCTCCGCCCCCGAGGGGCCCCGCGGCACGGTCGCGGCCGCCGAGCTCGAGGGGCTCCTGCCAGGTGCCGACGAGGTCTCCGCCGCCACCGACGACGAGGGAGGCGCGTGGCGGCTCGAGCAGGCGACCTCGGCCGACGGCACCTCGGCCCCCGACCCTGCGGCGGGCTCCGAGGCGGCATCGGGCGCGGGTGACGGCGACCTCGGGATCTGCGCGATGGACTTCCGGAGCTTCACGGCGGCCGAGACCCTGCCGTCCGCCTCGGCGGTGTTCACCCGCGAGCGTCAGCAGTTCACGACCGGCGTCGTCTCGCGTGACGACGCGGCTGCGTACATCGCGGCTCTCCGCGACGAGCTGGCCGGCTGCCCTGCGACGACGACCGCGGGCGTCAGCGGCACGGAGAGCAGCTTCACGCTGACCCCGTTCGACGAGCCGCTCGCCGCCGACGAGTCCGACGCCGTCTGCTTCGGCTACGCCGCGTCGTTCGGCGGCGCCCCCGCCCGCGGTCACGCCTGCCAGGTGGCGCAGGGCGATCTCGTCACGCTGTCGTGGGTGCTGGCGCCGACCGACCGCGAGGCGCTCGACGCGGCCGCGTTCGCCCGTCTGGTCGATCTGTCGGTGGCGACCAGCGCCTCCTGAAGCGCTCGACGCCGTCGCGCCCGGGTGGCGCGAGACACGCGCACCCGCTTGACTGGGGTGGACGACGCGCGACGCGTGTCGCCCAGGTCGAGCAGCGACGCCCGGACCGGAGGCACTGCTCGACGTTCGATGACGAACGATCCGAGAGGAACCCCATGGCCGCCAGCCCGGACATCCCGCGCACCGACGACCTGACCACCCCCGTCTCCGCCAAGCGGTGGCGCATCATCGGACCCGGCCTCGTCGTCGCGGCCACCGGCATCGGAGCGGGCGACCTCGTCGCCACCCTGGTCGCCGGGTCGCGGTTCGGCTACGCGCTGGCCTGGACGGTCGTGATCGGCGTCGTGATCAAGATCGCGCTGGTCGAGGGGGCCGGTCGCTGGTCGCTCGCGACGGGCCGCACGATCTTCGAGGGCTGGCGGTCGCTCGGCCGGTGGACGAGCGTCTACTTCGGCGTCTACATCGTCGTCTGGGGGTTCGTCTACGGTGCGGCCGCGATGAGCTCGTCGGCCCTGCCCCTGCAGGCGCTGTTCCCCGCCGTCGATCTGAAGGTCTTCGCCATCGGGGCCGGGGTGCTCGGCGGAGTGATGGTGTGGTTCGGCCGGTACTCGTTCTTCGAGAAGGTCATCGCGTTCTTCGTGGGCGTGATGTTCGTCACGGTGGTCGGGTCGGCGATCGTGACCCTGCCCAACCTCGGCGACATCCTCACCGGTCTCGTGCCGACCATCCCCGAGGGCGGGCTCGTCGTGGCCCTCAGCGTCACCGGTGGCGTCGGCGGCACGATCACCCTCGCCGCGTACGGCTACTGGCTGCGCGAGAAGGGCTGGAACAGCCCCGGGTGGATGCGCGTCATGCGCCTCGACAACGGGGTCGCGTATGTCGTCAGCGGGGTCTTCGTGTTCTCGATGCTGGTCGTCGGCGCCGAGCTGCTGCACTCGGCCGACATCGCCCTGGCCGACGGCGAGGGCGGGCTCGTGCAACTCGCGGCCGTGCTCGGCGAGCGGTACGGCACGTTCATGACGTGGTTCTTCCTGATCGGGTTCTTCGCGACGTCGTTCTCGTCGATCCTCGGGGTGTGGAACGGCGTCTCGCTGATGTTCGCCGACTTCGTGGGCACCCTGCGCGGTCTCGACGCCGACGACCCGCGTCGCCGCATCGGAGGCACGTACTACCGGGCCTTCGTGATCTGGCTGACGGTGCCCCCGATGGCGATCCTCTTCCTCGACCGGCCGATCGGCCTGATCGTGCTCTACGGCGTGCTGGGCGCCCTGTTCATGCCGTTCCTCGCGATCACGCTGCTCTGGCTGCTGAACTCGTCGCGGACTCCCGCCGAATGGCGCAGCCGATGGCTGAGCAACACGATGATGACGATCTGCGCCGTGCTGTTCGTGGTGCTCGGGGTTCAGCAGCTCGTGACCGAGGTCGGCAAGCTGTTCGCCTGAGCGGCTGCCCCCGGGAAGCCGAGGAGGCGCGGGTCGAGATGACCCGCGCCTCCCCGTCTCTCTGTGCGACTACTCCGCGGTGTTGAAGCGGATCGTCTGGCTGCCGTTTTCGATGTCGGCACGCTCGCTGGTGACCGTGAAGGTCACCGGGGCGGTACCGACCCAGCGGCGGACCGTCCACGAACCGTCGTACTGCACGGTCGCGACCGAAGGCGCGGCGTTCGTGCCGTCGCTGATCGAGACCTTCGACCACGTCGTGCCGGTGCCGGTGAAGGTCACCCAGCCCGCGACGTCGTGACTGGCACCGTCGAGCGGGGCCGTGACGACGAGGTCACCCTGGGCGACCCGGTCCGAGAACAGACGCAGCGTCTGCTTCGTCTCGTCGCCCGTGACCGGGGTGTGGGTCACCGTGAAGGTGATGAACCCGTTGCCGAGCCACCGCTGGATGCTCCAGCGGCCGCGGCTGTCGACCTCGGTCTCCAGCGGCGCCAGACCCGGTGCCGCGATCGTGACCTTGTCACCGGTCGTGCCCGTGCCCGAGATCGCGACGTTGCCCGGGGTGAAGGTGCCACCATCGGTGTGACTGCCGATCGTGAAGTCACCCACGACGTCGCCGACGTTGAACTCGATCGTCTCGCTGCCGTTGGAAACGCCGCCTCGTTCGCTCGAGACCGTGAACGTCGTCGCCGCCGTGCCGACCCAGCGACGCACGGTCCACGAACCATCGATCTGAACGGTCGCGGTCGACGGCGCAGCCGACGTGCCGTCGCTGACCGAGACCTTCGACCAGGTCGTGCCGGTGCCCGTGAAGGTCACCCAGCCCGGCTGGTCGTGGCCCGCACCGTCGATCGGCGCGGTGACGATCAGGTCACCCTGGGCGACCTGGTCCGAGAACAGACGCAGCGTCTGCTTGGTCTCGTCACCCGTGACCGGGGTGTGGGTCACCGTGAACGTGATGTACCCGTTGCCCAGCCAGCGCGGGATCGACCACTCACCCGCCGCGTTCACCGTCGCCTCCAGAGGCGCCAGACCCGGTGCCGTGAACGTGACCTTGTCACCGGTCGACCCCTTGCCCCGGAACGTGACATTGCCCGGGGTGAAGGTGCCGCCATCGGTGTGGCTGTCGAGGCTGAACGCCTGACCCGAGACACCCGTGTTGAACTCGATGGTCTGCGAACCGTTCTGCACATCAGCGCGCGACGAGGTCACCGTGAAGGTCGTCTTCTCCGTGCCAACCCACCGACGCGTGCTCCACGTGCCGTCGTACTGGACCGTCGCGGTCGAGGGGGCGACCGCCGAGCCGTCGCTGATCGACACCGTCGACCACGTCGTACCCACACCGGTGAACGTCACCCAGCCCTGCTGCGTGTGACCGTCGTCGTTCCGAGGGGCCGTGACCGAGAAGTCCTGTTCGACGACCGCGTTCGAGAACAAGCGGATGTTCTCCAGCTTGTTCTCACCCGAGGCGGCCTTCTGGGTCACCGACATCGTGTACGACGCGTTGCCCAAGTACCGGACCGCACTCCACGTGCCATCGGCACGCACCTCGGTCGACACACCCGCACCCGTCGACGGCGACACCGTCACCGTCGCACCAGGCTGACCGGTGCCCGAGAACGTCACATCACCCGGAGTGAACGTGTCACCATCAGCGAGGTTGTCCAGCGTCACACCCGCATACGACGACACGAACGTCACCGGAGCGGAACCCGTGGCCTGGAATCCGCCCTGGACGCTCGTCCCGACGAACGTGTAACCCATCGCGTTGCCCTCGACATCCCCGGCATCGGCAGGGGTCACCACGGCGATCTTCCACCGCAGGACCTCGTCCTTCCGGATCTGCCACCCCGTCGCACCGTTCGCCGCGGTGTCCCAGGTGTAGGTGTAGGTGCGACCGTCATCCGACCGCACTCCGCCCGTCAGCTGCATCCCCGCCGACGACGGGGCACCGTCGCGGATGAACGCCCCTGCGATGACGTCCTGCCCCTCGGCGAACGTCGTCCCCTCCGGGGCCGTGACGGTCACCGACGCAGCGGGCCGGTTCAGGAGCTCGTCGACGGCCGTAGCCTCGAACAGCACCTCCGTGGTCTCACCGCGCTCCAACTCCACGGGAGCCATCG